>NZ_LZIZ01000254.1:0-2729 GCF_001666915.1 Mycobacterium sp. E3339
TGGCCGCGACGGTTTCGGGTTTGAGGAACTTGGCGGGGTCGTAGGTGCCGCCCTCGAACGCGACGAGTTCGCGCTGCATCTCGCTGTCGGTGCGACCGGGGTACACGGTCGTCACCCGCAGCTGTGGCTCGTCGGCGCGCAGCGAATCGGCGAAGGCGCGCAGCGCGAACTTGCTGGCCGAATAGGAGGCCATGCCGGGCGAGACGTTGCGGCCGGCGCCGGAGTTGATGAAGACCACCTGGCCGCGGGCCTGTCGCAGCGCGGGTAGCAGTGCGAGCGTAAGTTCCACCGGCCCAAGCACATTCACGGCAAAAGTGGCGCGCCACTGGTCGACGTCGGTGTCGGCGACATGGCCGGGGATGGACACCCCGGCGTTGTGCACCAGCACATCGAGTTCGTCGACGATCTCGCAGGCGGCCTCGATGTCAGCGGAGTCGGTCAGGTCCAGCGGGAACGTCGTCGAGCCGAGCCGCTCCGCGACGGCATCGAGCCGGTCGGAGGGCCGGCCGGCCAGCAGCAGGGTGTGGGTGGGGGCCAGCGCCGTGGCGATCGCGGAACCGATACCGCCGCCGGCGCCGGTGATGAGTGCAGTGGGCATGCCAGTAGTCTAACGGCAACGCTAAAGTCGTTGTGCGACAGGTACTTTCATGCCTCTTTGCGTGCGTCCGGCGGGCACGCGGGTCCGGACGTCGGTTCGCCGGAGGCCAGCCGCTCGAGCGGCGCCAGCGCTTGCATGAGCGTGCCGAGGTCGGCCTCCGGCAGCTGACTGAGCATCGCGGCCAGGGAGGCGCGCCGGTTGGCCAGCGACTCGCCGTGCACGGCGCGCCCGCGCGGGGTGATGTCGACCAGCACCGCCCGCAGGTCGGACGGGTCACGCGAGCGTTTGACCAGGCCGAGCTTCTCCAGCCGGCGGATCGCCACCGTGGTGGTGGGCGTGCGCACCCGTTCGTGGGCCGCCAGGTCGGTCATCCGGATCGGCCCCTGATCCAGCAACGTGACGAGGATCGACAGCTGCGCCAACGTCAGGTCCCCGGCGGCGGCCCCGCTCGGGTCTCCGCGACGCAGAATCGAAAACAATTTGGACAGCGCACGGTGCAAACCTTCCGCAAGCTCGGTCACGTCGGCCACGGTGGATTCGCTGTCCGCCATAAACGGGGAGTCTAACCCGATATCAGGCGCTTACAAGGTAGCTATGCCGACTAATTAGTCGCGACGGGATGGGTCAAAGTACTTGCGACAAGAAACGCTGTAGACGTTCCGTTCGTGCGGTCTCGAAAATCTGCTCCGGCGGACCGGATTCCACGACCTTGCCGCGATCCATGAACACCACGGTGTCTGATGCCGAGCGGGCAAAGCCCATTTCGTGGGTGACAACGATCATCGTCATACCGTCGGCGCCGAGATCGGCGATGAGTTGCAAAATTCCCTTCACCATTTCGGGATCGAGCGCCGATGTCGCCTCGTCGAAGAACATCACTTGCGGGGCCATGGCCAATGCGCGGGCGATCGCGACCCGTTGCTGTTGGCCGCCGGACAACATGCCGGGCCGGGCATCGGCCTTGTGCTTCAACCCAACTCGCTCCAACTGGGCCAGCGCCAGGTCGCGGGCTTCGTCGGCGGGCAGGCGCCGTAACTTGCGCGGCGCCATCGCGACGTTCTTCAGGACGCTCAAGTGCGGGAAGAGGTTGAAGTGCTGAAACACCATGCCGATGCGCTGCCGCAGTTCGTTGGGATCGTCGCGCAACACCGATCGGCCGTCCAGCAGGATGTCGCCGCTGTCGGGTTCGTGCAACCGGTTCAAGGTGCGCAGCAGCGTCGACTTGCCCGAGCCGGACGGCCCGATCACAGCGACGGTGGTGCCGGCCGGTGCCTCGAAATCGACGCCGCGCAGCACCCGGTTGCCGCCCAGCGTTTGGTGAATGTCCTTGGCGGCCAGCGATACTGGCGCACGGCCCGCGGCACCGGGAGTCACGTGATCTCCTGGCCGAACGTCGTCGCGAGCATGTCAGGGCCCTCGTCCGGATCGGGGGCGCGCCGGCCACGGCGCAGCCGCGCGTCGATGTAGTTCACCAGGTGGGTTAACGGAATGGTCAATATCAGGTAGAAGAGACCCGCGGCCACCAACGGCGACAGGCTTCCGGTCTGGGCATTCAAATCCCGGCCCACCTGAAAAAGCTCCCGCTGATCGGCGATCAGGCCCAGGAAATACACCAACGCGGAGGCCTTCAACAACCCGATGAATTGATTGACCAGTGCCGGCAGCACGCGCCGTATTCCCTGCGGCACCACCACCAGGCGCATCGCGGTCGAGTAGCTGAATCCCAGCGCGCGCGAGGCCTCCAACTGTCCGGGGTCGACGCTTTGTATTCCGGAGCGGAGGATTTCGCCGATGTAGGCGGCCGCCATCAACCCCAACGCGGCGATTCCCAATGGGTAGGGATTCTTGTTCGTCAGCCCGCCGACCAACGGGCCGACGCCCATCCCGATGAGCAGGATGATCACCACTTCGGGAAGGCCGCGGAAGATGTCGGTGTAGACCCGCGCCGGCCAGCGCAGCCAGCGCCGGTTCGAGATGCCCGCCATGGCCAGCACCATTCCCAGCGCCAGGCCGATCACGATGGCGCAGTTGGTCAGGATCAACGTGTTCGGCAGCCCCGTCGTCAGCAGCAGGGGGATGGCCCGCCGATACATGTCCCAGTCGAAGAACGAATCCCGCAACTGCGCCAGCG
>NZ_LZIZ01000255.1:0-10410 GCF_001666915.1 Mycobacterium sp. E3339
GGTCAAACTGGCCGGCGCGACCGGGCTCGTCGTGGGCCTGGTGGGCCCGCCCGTGTTGGGCGTCGCGGCCGCCACCGGCTTGGTGCTGTTCTTCGTCGGCGCCGTGGTGACGCACCTGCGGGCCGGCGTCCTTTACAACATCGCGTTTCCGGGGGCGTACCTGGGCATGTCGGTGGCGGCGCTGGCGCTGACGCTGCTGCGTTGATCGCGGTCAGGCGGGGAAATACCGGATCCGCCGGATGGCCTCGCCCCGCGAGGCCATGTCGGCGAACAGGATCCCGCGCGCATGGCCGGAGTCGACCGAGACGGTGACCGTGGGGCCCGCGCCGATTACCTTGGTGGCCCGTGCGCCGTCCAGTCGCTCGACCAGCCCACCGAGGCCGAGCGCGTCCTGGTCACCGAGAGTTATTGTGGCGCTTGGCGATAGCGCGCACCCGGCGGCCGCCCGGTTTCCTCGCGCGGCCGCCTCCAGGAACGTCTGCACCCGTCTGCGGTGCCGCGCACCCGCTCGCCGGAATCCGGCGAGGAAGCCGGCCGTGCCGCGCAGCCGCTGATTGGTCAGCAGGCCCCGCGACAGTTGCAGCCCGGGCGAGACGGCGCGTGCCCCGCCTCGCAGGAATTGCAGCATCATCGCGGGCAGCGCCCAATAGGCCCGCAGCTCGCCAATGCGCCACTCGCCGTTGATGTTTCGCAGGTCGTATCGCAGCACGGCCGGAATGCGCATCGTGACGGCGGAGCCCATGGCGACCTCGAGCTCGAGGTCGCGCAGGACGACGGTGCCGACGACGATGTCGAGGTCGCGGTGGAACGTGATGTCACGCGGGCCGATGAAGGTGTCATAGAAGCGGCCGATTGCCTCGTGCCCGATGTGCGGCCGCGACCCGACCGGATCCTCGACGCGGCCGTCATCGGTGAACAGCGCCACCCATCCGGCGCGATCGTGCGCGGCGGCGGCCCGCGGTGAGCGTTCGACGGCGGCGAGGAGTTGCTCCCGTGTCAGCTCGCTCACGATCCGCCGACCAGTTCGATGCCCGCGGACCGCATCTCCGCCAACGCCGCCGCGGCCGAATCCGCGCCGACGGCCGCGGTCAGGTCCACCAGCACCCTGGTGTGCAGGCCCGCCCGCGCGGCGTCCTCCGCCGTCCGCCGGACGCACTGGTCGGTGGCGATGCCGACCACATCCACCTGGTCGACCCCGCGTTGCCGCAACCAGTCCAGCAGCGGGGTGCCGCTGGGATCGACGCCTTCGAAGCCGCTGTAGGCCGCGGAATAGTTCCCCTTGCGGAAGACCGCCTCGATGCGGCTGGTGTCGAGGTCGGGCCGGAAGTCGGCGCCCGGGCTTCCGGCGAGGCAGTGCGGGGGCCACGACGACGAGTAATCCGGCCGGTCGGAGAAATGCTCGCCCGGCTGGATGTGAAAGTCCTGGGTTGCTACCACATGCTGGTAGCCCTGCTCGCGGGCCAGATAGTCGTTGATGGCGGGCGCCACGGCGGTGCCGCCGGTCACCGGCAGCGAGCCGCCCTCGCAGAAGTCGTTTTGCACGTCGACGATGATCAACGCCCTCACCCGGTCCACCCTATCGGTGTCGCCCGCGATGGCGGTTGTGCTGGGCTTATGGGGCGAGCGGTTTGTCCGCCAACCAGTCGGGTAATCCACCGCCCATGGTCATCCGGAGAATCGCGCGCCCGTTGCTTTCAGTGGCTTTCATCGGCCAGGGAGTCAATTCCCTGCTCAACCCCAAATCGGCCGCGGCCGCCGCCGCCCCCGCGGTGGATGGTTTGCAGGCGCTGCCGAATTCGGTCAGCGGCAACATCCCGAGCGACCCCGAGACGTTCGCGCAAATCAACGCGGCCGTTCAGATCGGCGGCGGCCTGCTGCTTGCCACCGGCAAACTGCCGCGCGTGGCGTCGGCCGCGCTCGCGGTCACGGTGCTGCCGGCCAACCTCGGGGCGCACTCCTTCTGGAACGAGAGCGATCCGCAGGCGAAAGCCCAGAAACGTCAACAGTTCCTCACCGACCTCAGCCTGGTGGGCGGGCTGCTGATCGCGTCCGCCGACACCGCGGGCAAGCCGTCGCTCGGCTGGCGTGGCCGCCGGGCGGCCGAACGGCTCTCCGAGCGCGTGTCGTCGGCGCTGCCGGGCTCGGACGACGACACCGACTTCTCGGAGTTGGGCGAGAAGATCGTGCACGGCCTGCAGATCGGCGCCGAACGCGGCCGCGAACTGGCCAGCACCGCCGCCGAACGCGGCGCACCCTACGCCGAGGCGGCGCTCGAACGGGGCCGTGAATTCGCCAGCACGGCCGCCGAGCGAAGCAAGCCGCTGGCCAAGAAGGCCCGCAAGCGCGGCGAAGAACTCGCCGACGACGCCGCCGACTGGGCCGCGCCGTTAGCCAAGAAGGCCCGCAAGCGCAGTGAGAAGCTGGCCAAAAAGGCGCGCAAGCGCGGTGAGGATCTGGCCAGCACGGCCTTGGATCGCGGCGAGGACCTCGCCGAAACCGCTCGGGCGCGGGGCGGCTACCTCGCCGACACGGCCCGCGCACGCGGCGGCTACCTGGCGGACACCGCGCGCGACCGGCTCAACGAGCAGGTCAAGGCCGGCCGTCGCAAGCTTTCCTGAGGTACTCGTCGACGATCGCGTCGACGTCCTGGGCGGCGTCGACGGTGGTGCCGGACTCGTCGGCGCCGAGCGGCTCCAGCGCGCCGAACTGTGAGCTCAGCAGCGTCGCGGGCATGAAGTGACCGGTCCTGGCTGCGAGCCGGGCGCCGATCAGTTCCGGTGTGCCGGCGAGGTGAAGGAATTCGACCTGCGGGCAGTGCGCGCGCAACTGGTCGCGATAGCTGCGTTTGAGCGCCGAGCAACTCGCCACTGAGCCCTCGGGGTGGCTCGCCAACCACTCGCCGACCTTGTCCAGCCAAGGGCGTCGATCGTCGTCGTTCAGGGGTTCACCGGCTGCCATCTTGCCGATGTTGGCCCGCGGGTGCAGCGTGTCGGCGTCCACGAAGGGAACCCGCAGGCGCTGCGCGAGCGCCATACCCACCGTCGACTTGCCCGATCCCGAGACGCCCATCACCACGACCGGTGTCGCTGCGTTCACTCGGCCTTTCCGGCGAGGTTGCGGTTCCATTCCACCCAGCCGACCCCGTACCGGCCGTCGGCCGTCTTGACGGTGGCCCAGGCCCGCGGGAACTGACTCACCCGCCCGTCGGTGGCCGTCAGGAGCACGGGTGCGTGACCACGCACCTCGACCTCCGCGGTGAGTCCGCCCGGGCTGAGAGTCAAAGTGGTGCCCAGCGGTAACCCGTTGGCGCCGAAGGATTCCCGCGAATCCAACGTCTGCAGCTCGGTGAGCGACCCATCGGCGTCCTGGGAGTAGCCGATGCTGAAGGCCGGTGCGCCGGGGATTCGGATGTTCACGCCGTGCAAGTGGGCGCCGTCGTCGAGGTGCAGCGCGCTCCAAATCCAGTCCATGCTCCACCAGTCGCGTACGCCCCAGGAGTGGTCGCGCTGGCCGGGCACGGACTCGAAGCGATAGGCGGCGTCGTCGACGGTGACCGTGCCCGACACCGTGCACGGAATCTCATATCGCGTCGTCAAGCGGTACTTGTAGGGCACGCCGTCGGTGGTCCAGACCAGGTTCATCGTCATCTCGACGGGGGTGCCCGGCTCTCCGCGCAACAACGCCGACGGGTCGGGGTAAGCGTGCGCCCGCGCCCGGATGTCGACGCGATAGGTCTGCAGCGGCGCGGGCGCACAGTGGCCGAGTTCGAAGGAGTCGGTGCGCAATTCCCACGGGTCGGCCGGCAGCGGCACCTGCGCATCGAGGGCGACGGTCGGCAGGTCGGGCCCGCACAGCAGCGCGTGCACCCACGCCGTCCGCTCGTTGGCGACCAGGCCGAGGCGGAACCACCCGCCCAATCCCTGTGGCGCATCGGCGAAGTCGGCGTACCAGCTCTCGCTCCACAGCGGTTCGGCGGTCGGAGCGTGCGCGAGTTCGTCCTCCTCCGAGGGCCGCAAGGGTTCGGGTGTCTGGGCGGCAGGCAGCGTCGCCAACGCGTCCGTGTCGAGCACATGATCGCAATGCCGTTGCAGCATCGTCATGAACATCCGGTCGCCGCGCTCGGTGCGCTCGACCAGCATCGAGGAGACGATCGCCATCATCACGCCGAAAAAGCCCTGCCGGCGAACACCTTCGGTGACGTCGCCGAGCGTGAGGAGTGTTTGCGGCCCCAACGCCTCGTGATACGCCCGCAGCAGCGCCTCGTACTGCTCCCGCCGATCCGGCGTCGGCAGCGCACAGCCGAGAAAATAGGACAGGTCGGTCAGGGCCGGCCCCCAGGAAACGGTCTGCCAGTCGACGACCGTCAACGGCCGGTCGGCGCCGGCGGTGCCGAACAACAGGTTGTCCAGTCGGTAGTCGCCATGCATCAGGCCCTGGACGCGGTCCGGCGCCGATTCGGCGGCCAGATAGCCGTCGAAAGACGCCACCAGGCGTTCGCACACCATGCGGTGCTCCGGCGCGATCTGGTCGCCGTAGCGGTCGATGAAACCGGCGTACAGCGGCGCGATCATCGCCTGATTGAGCGGCGATTCACGGTTCAACCACGGTGCCTCGGCCAGCGTGGTGTCGCCGAGCAACGGGCCGTGCAGCCGGCCCAACTCCACGACGGCCAGGCGGGCCTGTTCGGTTGTCGCACCGGCGATTTCGTCCCCGACGACCGCCGGCCCGGCATCGCCCAGCAGCAGATCGAACGCACCCGTCGAGGTGTCGACGGCGGCGTGGTAGCAGGGCGCTATGGGCCCACCGAGTCGGGGCGCTATGTCGCCGTAGAAGCGCACCTCCCGCTCGTAAAGGCCCAGAGCCAACCCCGTTTGGCGACTCACCGGGTCGGTGGCCGCCACCTTGAGCACCACCGACCCGGGCCGGTCGGGGGTTGCCGCGCCGCCGGCGTAGTTGAGCCGCACGCGGTAGCACTCGCTCATCTGTCCGGTGCCGATGCGCTCCACGGAGAAGTCGTCGATATCTCCGGCGCCGATCGCCGCCGACAGCCATGCGGCGGTGAGGTCCCCGGGTCGTTCGATGATTTGTTCGGTCTCGGCATGCATGAGGGTCAGCGTGCCAGGTCACCGCGTCAGGGAGAAGCCATCCCAGGCAATCCGGCGGTGCGGATGTGGGTCGAACTCGACGCGGCTCTTGCGGTCGAAGACCATGACGGCGCGGTCGGCAGTGGTGTAGGCGGGCCAGTCGTGGCCCGGCGCCCCGCTGTGGCTGAACGACCGCCAGCGCCGTTGCACCTGGTTACTGACCCGCAGAGCGGCCCGCCGATCGGCGGCCGCGGTCAACAGCGCACCGAAGCGGGTCCGATAGACGTCGAAGACGGCCAGCAACTCGGTGGCATGCGTGGCGCCCAGGCCCGACCAGCGCAGCGTGCGGGGCGCGTAGTCGTACCGGTACAGGTAGGTGGGCGCGTGCGCGCTGTGCGCCTCGGCGATCTGCCAGGCGGCCGACCCGAAGGCGAAGTCGCCGCCGAGCTGGATGCACGCCGACGGCGCGGGATAATCGGGGTAGGCGGCGGTAATGCGTTCGCGCGCAGACGGTTCCGCGTCGGCCAGCAGCTCCTCGATCATCGTTTGATTGGTCGGCAGCATTTTGAGGAAGCGGGTGAACAAGCGCCCCTCTTCGGCGTTGGTGCCGACGATGAGCGGCACCCGGTGGGCGTTGCCCCGGCGCATCGCCTCGACGGGATCGACGGGCACGACGTCGTCGCCGGCGACCGGTCCGATCGGGAAGGCACCCAGCCTGTCCTCCATCCCTTGGTCGATCAGCCGGTGTTGGGCGTCGACCAACTGCGCCGGGGACGCCTGCATCAGCGCCTCGGCGGCGTTCTCCGGGCGCGCGCCCAGCAGCTCGGCGAACCGCACCGCGAATTCCGCGGCCGTCTCCGACGACCGAACCATGCCGGAGGCCGGACTTTCCGAAATGGCCCGGGCGAACAGGCCTTCGGCGGCGGGCACCGCCAACAGGGTGGCGGTGATGTGCGCGCCGGCGCTTTCACCGAAGATGGTCACGTTCCCCGGGTCACCGCCGAACGCGGAGATGTTGTCTTTCACCCAGCGCAACGCCAGCACCAGATCGCGCAGGAACAAATTGCTGTCGATGGTGATGTGCGGGGTCGAAAGCGACGACAAGTCCAGGCATCCCAACGCGCCCAGCCGGTAATTCACCGACACGTACACACAGCCGCGGCGCGCCAACGCCGCGCCGTCGTACAGCGGCGTCGCCGAGCTGCCCAGGATGTAGCCGCCACCGTGAATGAAGACCATCACGGGCAGCGGCTCTTCGATGGGGGCGTCGGGGGTCACGACGTTGAGGGTGAGGCAGTCCTCCCCCATCGGCTGATAGCGGCCCACCCCGAGCATGGTGTATCGCCGCTGTTGGGGCGCGCAGTTGGCGAAGCCGTGACAGTGCCGCACACCCGACCACGGCTGTGCCGGTTGGGGCGCCCGCAGTCGCAGGGACCCGACCGGCGGCCGGGCGTACGGGATGGAGCGCCAGCGGTGGACGCCGTCGCGGGTGAATCCCTCCACAGTGCCGATGGTGGTGCGTGCACGGACCGTGCGCTGATGCATAACCCGACGTTAGCCGACGTGCCGGCCGTAACGCGCGCGCAGCGCCTTATTTTTCCGTACCTGGCGGTTAGCCTGACGGGATGCGGATTGCCGCGCTGCTCGCCACGTCGGTCCTGGTCGCCGGGTGCTCCCACACGGTCGTGGGCGGCCCTCGCCAGCCGCCCAACACGACGCCGGTTTCGGGATACTCCCCCACGAACGCCGCCCCGCCATCCGCGGGCGCCCCGGGCACCAAGGCGCCCATGTCGGACGTCATCACCTGGATCGAGGCTGGTCACCCCGCGGATCCGGGTCGGTATCACAGCGCGACCCGCGAGGGGGTGACCACGCCACTCGGCGCCGACATCGCCTTCAGCGCGGTGGCCGGCAAGGACTCCTGCATGACGGATTCCAAGCACACCGCCGGCGCACTGCTCTGCCTGGTGAGCCTGACCGATCCGCCGCCCGCGCCCCCGACCGCCTACGGCGCTTGGCAGGGCGGGTGGGTGACCTTCGACGGACAGAATCTGCAGGTGGGTGCCGCGCGCGCCGATCCCGGACCGTTCCTCAACGGCAACGGACCGGAACTGGCCAACGGCGATTCGCTGTCGTTCGGCGACTACCGTTGCCGCGCCGACCAAACCGGTCTGTATTGCGTGAACTACGCACACCAGTCGGCGGCACGATTGAGCCCCACGGGCGTAGAGCCGTTCGGCTGCCTGCGGCCCGCCCCCGCGCCGGACGGCATCGGCACGGCGTTCAGCTGTTCATGATCGTCGCAAAGAGCGCGGCCATCTCGTCGGCGGGCCCACGGGGGACCGTGTAGCCGGCTTCGTCGCGGATCGCGTCGAGGTGGTCCCGCACATCCTCGACCGAAAGCTCCGGATCGAAGAAACCCCTTGTCCTGCCGATGAAGAAGCGCGCGACATGTCCGGCGCCCACCGTGTAGATCTCGCCGGAAACCGGGCAGTCCCGGTGCGTCAGGAAGGCCGCCACGGGGGCCACCCGCGCTGGGTCCAGCTTCTGAAGGTATTGCCCGACAAGGTCATTGAGTACCCCCCGGGCCGCCGGGTCATCTTGCGGGCCTGCTCCGTCGAGCGAGTGCGTGAGCATCCGCGTGAAGGCGATCGGCGCAATGGCGTTGACCTTGATGCCGTGGTCGGCCCCCTCGGCGGCCAACACCCGGGTGAAGCCGATCAACCCGGTCTTGGCCGCGCCGTAGTTGCTCATGCGTTCGGCCCCAAGGATTCCGGCCGCCGAGCAGGTGTTAAGTATCCGGCCGTAGCGCTGCTCGCGCATGGCCCGCCACGCGGGCCGGGTCACCTGAAAGGCGCCCTTCAGGTGCACGTCCAGGAGGGGTTCGAACCGGTCGGGCGTCATGTCTTCGAAGGGCGCATCACCGACGATGCCCGCGTTGTTGATCAGGATGTCGACTCGACCCCAGGAATTCAGGGCGGTGTCGATGATCGACTGTGCGCCTTCGGGACTGGCCACGCTGTGGCTGTCGGCGACGGCCTCGCCGCCTAGCCGGCGGATCTCCTCGGCCACGGCGGCGGCCGCCTGGCTGTCGGCGCCCTCCCCCGTCACGGAGCCGCCGATGTCGTTGACGACGACGCGCGCACCTCGGGAGGCCAGTAGCAGCGCGTGTTGCCGACCCAACCCCCCACCGGCACCGGTGATTACGGCGACCTGATCGTCGAATCGCAGCTCGTTCGTCACCAACTGACCGGAAGCTCCTTCATGCCGTAGATGTTGGCCGCCTTGAATTTCAGTTCGTCCGGCGGCACCGCCAATTTGAGCCCGGGCAATCGGCGCGCCAACGTGGTGAATGCGACCTGCATCTCGACGCGGGCCAGGTTCGCCCCGATGCATTGGTGCACTCCGTACCCGAAGCCCAAGTGCCCGCGGCTGTTTCGGCCGGGGTCGAAGGAATCGGGATCGTCGACGAATTCGGGGTCCCAGTTGCCGGCGAGCAGGCTCATCATGACGAACTCGCCCGCACGGATCAGCTGACCGCCGATCACCACGTCTTCGGTTGCCACGCGGTCGACCTGACTGTGCACGATGGTGAGGTAGCGCATGAGCTCTTCGACGATGTTCACGACAACGGCAGGGTCGTCCGTTTTTCCGAGCCGGGCGAAGATGTCCGGATGTTGCAGCAGCGCAACCGTTCCCAGGGAGATCATGTTGGCGGTGGTCTCGTGGCCGGCCTGCATCATGATCACCGCGTTCATGGCCGTGGTGGCATGGTCGAGTTGGCCGGTCGCGACGTATTCGGTGACCAGACGGCTGATCAGGTCGTCACCGGGTTCCCGTTCTTTGCGTTCGACCAACTCCTCGATGTAGGCGTACATGGCCCCGAATGCCTGGCCCTTTTCCGCGTCGGTGGACTTCTGGTCCAGCCCGGTCGTGGTGTTGCGTTGGAAAAGTTCGAGGTCTTCCGGCGGCACGCCCAGCAACAGCGCGATCACCATCGACGGCACCGGCAAGGCGAACTCGCGCACCAAATCGGCCGGCGCACCGTTCGCGATCATCTGACCGAGATAGTGGTCGACCATGTCCTGGATGTGCGGCCGCATCGACTCGCAACGCCTGAACGTAAAGTTGCTGGTCAACATCCGCCGCAACCGGTGATGTTCGGGGTCGTCGGTCCGCGCGAACATCACCGGGACCTTGTTGTCATCGTCCTTCGGCATGATCGCGTCGGGAATGGTCTTCGCGGACAGGCGCGGGTCGACCAGCGCCGCCCGGATGTCCCGGTAACGACTGACCACCCAGACCGGGTTGCCCTGGAACATCGCCCTTCTCAGCCCCGGTTGTTCCCGCCACTGCACGAACTCGTCCGGGGGCGCGAGCGGGCAGCGGGCGGGCCGGGCGATGGGCAGCACCGGAAGATCGGCGTCGGGGCGCGCCTCGGAAGTTGTTGACATGAACTGCGTTTCCCATTAACTGTCAGATGCCTGCCAGTTATAGAGGGTAAAGCTCGCCCAGGTGGCAGTCAACCGTCAGTTAGGCTGTCACCATGACCGCGGTTGAGGACCGCCCGTTACGGGCGGACGCGGCGCGCAACGTCGAGCGCATTCTGCGCGCGGCGCGAGACGTGTACGGGGAACTGGGGCCGGACGCGCCGGTGGAGGCGATCGCACGCCGCGCGGGGGTCGGTGAGCGGACCCTCTACCGAAGGTTTCCGACCAAGGTCGACCTGGTCTTGGCCGCGCTCGACCAAAGCATCGCCGAGGACCTCACGCCGGCGATCGACAAGGCCCGCCGCGCCGACGACCCGTTGCGCGGTCTCACCCAACTGATCGAAGCGGCGATCGCACTGGGGGCGCGCGAGCACAACCTCCTGACCGCCGCACGCCGCGCCGGTTCGTTGTCGTCCGACATCTCGGCGTCGCTCAATGAGGCGCTGGGCGACCTCATGCTCGAAGGCCAGCGAATGGGCCGGGTCCGCGCGGACCTCGTCGCCGACGACCTGCCCCGCCTCATCGCCATGCTCTTCGGTGTGCTGTCCACAATGGATCCGGGCAGTGACGGCTGGCGGCGGTATGTCGCGCTGATGGTTGACGCAATAGCGGTGAACGAGCGGTAGCCGGGTGGCCTCGAGCCCTGGACGCGTTGCCGGTAAACGCTTTCTGATCACCGACGATCAACTAAACCCCTTACAGGGGCCAGCTATTCGAGTCGACCTCGTAACGCAGCGCCGCCGCCGGCGGCAACGGTAGCCGCTCGTTCACCGCTATTGCGTCAACCATCAGCGCGACATACCGCCGCCAGCCGTCACTGCCCGGATCCATTGTGG
>NZ_LZIZ01000256.1:0-4452 GCF_001666915.1 Mycobacterium sp. E3339
TCTTGGTGGAGCGGCTGGGTCCCACCCGCAGCCTCAGCCATCACCCCCTGATCCAAGTCGTCCTCGCCTGGCAGAACCTGCCCTGGCAACACGAGGGTCCGGCCGCCGGGCTGACGCTGGGCGATGTGCGGGTCACCCCGATGCCGGTGGACACCCAGGTCGCCCGGATGGACTTGGTGTTCTCCCTGGCCGAACGCTGGACCGAGGACGGCCAGCCCGCCGGCATCGGCGGCGCGGTCGAATTCCGCACCGACGTGTTCGACACCGCGACCGTGGAAAGGCTGATCGAGCGGCTGCGAGGGGTGCTGGTTCAACTCACGGCCGATCCCTCCCGGCGGCTTTCATCGATCGAAGTGCTCGACGAGTCCGAACAGGCCCGCCTCGAGGCCATCGGTAACCGCGCGGCGCTGAATGAGCAAGCGCCCGTGGTGTTTTCGATTCCGGAGTCGTTCGCCGCGCAGGCCGCCCGGGCGCCGGAGGCGGTGGCGATTACCGATGGTGAGCGGTCGTGGACGTATGGCGAGGTGGAGGAGTCGGCGAACCGGTTGGCGCACTTGTTGGTGAGCCGGGGTGCGGGCCCGGGCGAGCGGGTGGCGGTGGTGTTGCCGCGGACGGCCGAGGCTGTGGTGGCGATTTTGGGTGTGCTCAAGACCGGGGCGGCGTATGTGCCGGTGGATCCGTCGGTGCCGGCGGCGCGGATCGAGTTTGTGTTGGGTGATGCCGCGCCGGTCGCGGCGGTGACCACCGCGGCGGTGCGCTCGCGCCTGGACGGGCAGGCCTTGGACATCGTCGATTTCGACGACCCCGCCGTGGCGGCGCAACCGGGCGGCGGGCTGGCGGCGCCGTCGGCGGACAACATCGCCTACATCATCTATACGTCCGGGACCACCGGCACCCCGAAGGGCGTGGCGATCCCGCACCGCAACGTGACTCAGTTGTTGGAGTCGCTGGATGCGCAGTTGGCGTTGGGGCAGGTGTGGACGCAGTGCCATTCGTTGGCGTTCGACTTTTCGGTGTGGGAGATTTTCGGGTCGTTGTTGTATGGCGGCCGATTGGTGATGGTGCCGGATGCGGTGGTGCGCTCGCCGGAGGAGCTGCACGCCATGCTGGTTCGTGAACAGGTCAGTGTGTTGAGTCAGACGCCGTCGGCGTTTTATGCGTTGCAGACCGCGGATGCGTTGGCCCCGGAGTTGGGTCAGCAGTTGAAGTTGCAGACGGTGGTGTTTGGTGGGGAGGCGCTCGAGCCGCATCGGCTGGGCCGGTGGTTGCATCATCATCCGGGTCTGCCGCGGTTGATCAATATGTATGGCATCACCGAGACCACGGTGCATGCGTCGTTTCGGGAGGTCGTCGACGGTGATGTCGACAGCAACGCCAGCCCGATCGGGGTGTCGCTGGCGCATCTGGGCTTCTTTGTGCTGGATGGCTGGTTGCGGCCGGTGCCCGAGGGTGTGGTCGGTGAGTTGTATGTGGCCGGGCGGGGTTTGGCGTATGGCTATGTGGGCCGGTCGGGGTTGTCGGCGACGCGGTTTGTGGCGTGCCCGTTCGGCGGGAACGGTGCGCCTGGCCAACGTATGTATCGGACCGGGGATTTGGTGCGCTGGGGTGCCGATGGCCAGTTGCAGTACATGGGCCGCGCCGACGAACAGGTCAAGATCCGCGGCTACCGCATCGAACTCGGCGAAATCCGCACCGCGCTAACGGCTTTGGACGGGGTTGAGCGGGCGGTCGTGGTCCTTCGGGAAGACCGGCCCGGCGACAAGCGGCTGGTGGGCTACGTGACCGGGACCGCCGATCCGGCCGACATCCGCGACCGCCTGGCCGAGCGGCTGCCCAGTTACCTGGTACCGGCCGCGGTCGTCGCCATGGACGACCTGCCGCTGACGGTCAACGGCAAGCTCGACACCCGCGCCCTGCCCGCACCCGGCTATCGCGGCAGCGAATACCGCCCACCGGCGACGATGACCGAGGAGATCCTGGCCGGCATCTACGCCCAGGTGCTCGGGGTGGACCGCGTCGGCGTCGACGACTCCTTCTTCGACCTGGGCGGGGATTCCTTGTCCGCCATGCGGTTGATGGCCGCGGTCAACACCGGTCTGGACGCCCACCTGGAAGTGCGGACCCTGTTCGAGGCCCCCACCATTCGCCAATTGGCGCCACGCCTGGGAGCCGCCGAGGACAGGCCGGCCCGGGTGGTGGCAGGTCCGCGCCCCGCGGTGGTGCCGTTGTCGTTCGCTCAGAACCGATTGTGGTTCACCGACCAGTTGCAGGGACCGTCGCCCGTCTACAACATGGCCGCCGCGATGCAACTGGTCGGCGACCTGGACGTCGATGCGCTCGCGGCGGCGCTGGCCGATGTCGTGGCCCGACACGAAACCCTGCGCACCGTGTTCGTCGCACCCGAGGGCACACCGCAGCAGGTGGTCATCCCCGCCGCGCAGGCCGACATCGGTTGGCGGGTGGTCGATGCCGGCGGTTGGTCGCCGAGCCGCCTCACCGAGGCCATCGAGACCGCGGCGCGCCACACGTTCGATCTGAGCACCGAAATGCCATTGCGCGCCATGCTTTTCCGCGTCGCCGCCAACCGGCACGTGCTGGTGGCCGTCGCCCACCACATCGCCGCCGACGGGTGGTCACTGCCGCCGCTGGTGCGCGATCTCGGCGCGGCCTACGCCAGCCGGTGCGCGGGCGAGCCACCCGCCTGGGCACCGCTGCCGGTGCAGTACGTCGACTACACGCTGTGGCAGCACGCCTGGTTCGGCGAACTGGATGATCCCGCCAGCCCCATCGCCGGGCAGCTTCGGTATTGGCAACGGGCCCTGGCCGACCTGCCCGAACACCTCGCGCTCCCCACCGACCGGCCCTACCCGGTGGAGGCCGATTATCGCGGCTCCAGCGTCACCGTCCAGTGGCCGGCGAAACTGCAGCAGCGCGTGCGCGAGGTGGCCCGCGACCACAACGTGACGAGCTTCATGGTGGTCCAGGCCGCGTTGGCGGTGCTGCTGGCCAAGGTGAGCGCGACGTCCGATGTGGCGGTGGGCTTTCCGATCGCCGGACGGCAGGATCCGGCGCTGGATGAGCTGGTCGGATTCTTCGTCAACACGTTGGTGCTCAGGGTCGATCTGACCGGAAACCCCACGCTCGGTGAGGTATTGGCCCAGGTGCGGCAGCGCAGCCTCGCGGCCTACGAAAACCAGGACGTGCCCTTCGAGGTACTGGTGGAGCGGCTCAACCCCACCCGCAGCCTCGCCCATCACCCGCTGGTGCAGGTGATGCTGACCTGGCAGAACGGCAGCCCCGCCGAACTGAGCCTGGGCGACGTGGCAGTCACCCCGCTGGCGCTTCAAAACCACACGGCGCGAATGGATCTGGTGTTCTCGCTGGCCGAGCGCTGGACCGCGGACGGCCGGCCGGACGGCGTCGACGGGACGGTCGAGTTCCGCACCGACGTGTTCGACGCCGACACCGTCGAGGCCCTGATCACCCGTTTGGAGCGGGTGTTGGTCGCACTGACGACCAACACCACCCGGCGGCTGTCGGCGGTCGACGTGTTGGATGTCGGTGAGCGCGCTTGGTTGGACGGGGCCGCTGGTCGGGCGGTGCTGGCCCGGCCGTGGACCCCGGCGTCGATTCCGGCGTTGTTCGCCGCGCAGGTGGCCCGTCGGGCGGGTGCGCCGGCGGTGACGTTCGAGGGGCGGTCGTTGACTTACCGCGAGCTCGATGAGGCGGCAAATCGGTTGGCGCACGCATTGATTGAGCATGGCGCCGGTCCGGGGCAAGCCGTCGCCTTGCTCCTCCCGCGGTCGGCCGAGGCGATCGTCGCGATCCTGGCGGTGCTCAAGACCGGGGCGGCGTACTTGCCGATCGATCCGGCGTTGCCGGCGGCGCGGATTGCTTTCATGCTCACCGACACCGCCCCGATCGCCGCGGTCACGACCGCGGCGTTGGCCGAGACGTTGGAGGGTCATCACCTGGCGGTGGTAGATGTGGCCGATCCGGCCCTGGCAGCCCGGCCCGCGACGGCGCCTGCGGGGCCATCGCCGCAGGATGTGGCGCACATCATTTACACCTCGGGCACCACCGGCACGCCGAAGGGGGTGGCGGTCAGCCATGCCAATGTGACGCGGTTGTTCGACGCGCAGGCCGTCGGCGTGCCGTTGAGCCCGGGGCAGGTGTGGGCGCAGTTCCATTCGTATGCGTTCGATTTCTCGGTGTGGGAGATCTGGGGGGCGTTGCTGCACGGGGGACGGTTGGTGGTGGTGCCCGATGCGGTCGCCCGCTCACCCAAGGATCTGCATGCGCTGTTGGTGGCCGAAAGGGTCAGCGTGCTCAGTCAGACCACGGCCGCGGTGCGGATGCTCTCGCCGCAGGGGCTCGAGGGCACGGCGTTGGTGGTGGGGGCCGAGCCGGTGGGGGCGGAGTTGGTGGATCGCTGGGCGCCGGGGCGGTTGT
>NZ_LZIZ01000257.1:0-28511 GCF_001666915.1 Mycobacterium sp. E3339
GTAACCGGACGGCGCTCGTGGCTGTTCGCGCTGGGCGCCGCGCTCGCGGGCATCGTCTTCATCGTCCTGGTCGGCGCGAACGCCGCGGCCGGCCAGGCCCCGCTGTCGGTGCCGACCAGCTCGGATTCGGCCCGGGTCGACGCGATGGCCCGCCAATTCCCCGGTGGGGACCGGCTGCCACTGATCGTGGTGGTCAGCCGCGCCGACGGCGCCGCACTCCGCCCGGCCGACGTCGCCGCCGCCCAAGCGGCCCGCGATCGCGTGCAGGCCGCCGCGCAGCCGGGCGACGCCCCCGCACCGGCGCAGGTATCCGCCGATGGCAAGGCCGCCATCGGGGTGGTGCGCGTCTGCGCCGACCTGTCGGGGCTCGCGCTCGGCGACGCGGTCGCGAACCTGCGCAAGGCCGCGGCCACCGGCCTGCCGGCGGAGCTGCGCGCCCACGTCACCGGCGGCCCGGCGTTCGGCGCCGACCAGGACGATGAAGACGATGCCCGCGAGCGCGGCGCCCAGCGCGAACAGCCACGAGCGCCGTCCGGTTACGGCCGCGGCGACGCCATCCCACACCATGAGAGAAGTCTTTCAGTGTGTTAAACATTAATCAACTGAAATTTCGCATCGCCGCGCATAAGCTGGGCGGTACGCAACAAGGGGCACTATGGACATTATGGACGCGAGGGGGCGCGGGTGAGCCGCGCCGAGGTGCCGGCCGTGACGTCCGAGCCGGCGCCGATGACCACTCGCAAGCGGCGGCACATCGATGTCTGCCTCGGCGAGCAGGTGAACTATGAGCACGTCAGCACCGGGTTGGAGCGCTACCAACTGCCCTACAACGCGCTGACCCAGACCAGCCTCGGGGACATCGACCTGTCGACGAAGTTTCTCGGTGGAAACCTGCGGGCCCCGCTTCTGATCGGTGCGATGACCGGCGGTGCCGAGCTGTCCGGGACGATCAACCGGAATCTGGCGGCGGCCGCTCAGCAACTCGGCATCGGGATGATGCTCGGCTCGCAACGAATCATGCTGGACAGCGCGATGGGGGAGCGGGCCGCGGCCAGTTTCGCGGTTCGCGACGTCGCCCCCGATGTCTTGTTGTTCGGCAACATCGGCCTGGCCCAGCTGACCAAGGACGTCGTGCCCGATCTCGCCAAGGCCCTCGACCGGGTGGGCGCCGATGCGCTTGCGGTGCACACCAATCCGCTGCAGGAGGCGATGCAGCGCAACGGTGACACCGACTTCTCCGGATCGCTGGACAGGCTGCGGGATGCGGCCGACGCGATCGACTGCCCGGTGCTGCTCAAGGAGGTCGGTCACGGGATCGGCGGCGCGGCCGCCGCGGAACTCGTTGGGGCCGACGGGGACCTGCCGGTTTCCGCCATCGACGTCGCGGGCGCCGGCGGAACCTCGTGGTCACGCGTCGAGCAGTTCGTCCGCTACGGCGAGCTTCGTTACCCGCACCTGGCCGATTGGGGCATTCCGACCGCGCGGGCGATCGTCGAGGTACGTGAGGTGCTGCCGGACATCGGATTGGTGGCTTCCGGCGGCATTCGCACCGGCATGGACGCGGCCAAGGCGATCGCCCTGGGCGCCGACGTCGTCGCCGTGGCTCGACCGCTGCTGCCCGCGGCGATCGAATCCGCTGGGGCAGTGGTCGATTGGCTGCAGCCGTTCATCGACGAGCTTCGGGTCTGTCTGCACGGCTGTGGTGCCGCGAGCCTTTCGGGGCTGCGCTCCGTCGACCTCACGCCCGCGCCGTCGCCCTGACATGGCGGTGATACTGGCCTACGGCTCGCCGGCCCTGGGTCACCTGCTGCCGGTCGGCGCGCTGCTGGCCGAGCTGGCCGGCCGTGGTCACCAGGTTCACGCGCGCACCATGTCGGCGGGCGTGCCGACGCTGTGCGCCGTCGGCGTCCACGCCGGTCCGGTCGACCCGGACATCGAGGCGATCGTCAGCGAAGACTGGAGGGCGCGAAACGCGCTGGGGGTGTTGAAGTTAACGATCGACGTGCTCTGCCGTCGTGCGGTGCTCGAAGTCCAGGATTTGCGGCGCGCGGTGGATGCGGTCCGGCCCGATGCGATCATCGTGGACGCGAACTGCTGGGGGGCGATGTCGGCCGCCGACGCCGGCGACATCCCGTGGTTGGTCTTCTCGCCGTTCACGCCGTACCTGCGGTCTCGCGGCGTGCCGCCCTTCGGTCCGGGGCTGCGCCCGCTGCCGGGCCTGCTCGGCGACGCGCGGGACGCCTCCGTGCGGCCGATCGTGCGGCATCTGTTCGACCGGCCGATGTTGCCGCGGGTCAACGTCATTCGCGCCGAGCTGGGGCTGCCGCCCGTCGCGTCGGTCGACGGCTTTCTGCGGCGAGCGCCGCTGCTACTGGCCGTCGGCGGCGAGCCCTTCGAGTACCGGCATCCCGGCTGGGCCGGTTTGGTTCACCACATCGGCGCGTGCGCATTCGAACCGGCGGAGGCCGTCACGCCGGATTGGGTGAGTGCCATCGAGCGGCCGGTGGTGCTGGTGAACACCTCGTCGATCAGGCAGTCCGACGCCGAGCTGGGGCGGATTGCGTTGCGCGCGTTGGCCGATGAGCCCGTCCACGTGGTGGCGACCTTCCCGGCGGGCATTCCCCCGGATCTGCCGCGACCATCCAACGCGACCATATGCCGCTTCGTCCCGCACGGTGCGGTACTGCAGCGGGCCGGCTGCGCCATCACCCACGGCGGGATGGGAACGACGCTGAAGGCCCTCGACCGCGGCGTGCCCGTCTGCGTCGTGCCGTTCGCGCGGGACCAGGCCGAAGTCGCCCGCCGGGTGGAAGTCGCTCGCTGCGGCACCCGCCTGACGGCCAAACATCTCAGCCCGGCGCGGTTGAGGGCGAAGGTGCGCGCGGCGATGACGATGCGGGACGGCGCGCGGCGAGTGGCCGAAGGATTCGCCGCAACCGGGGGTGTTGCCCGCGGGGCCGACCTGATCGAGCAGCGGGTGCTGGGGCCCGCAGCCCGGCGGCCGGTGCGCTAGGCCGGGCGATCGCCGGTCTTGGACACGGCACGGCGCCTGGTTTTGGCTGGTTTGGTGTCGTTCTCGGGCGGCTTGCGGGCCGCTCCGCCGAGTTGCTCCTCGAAGGTGACCATCGCCTCCGTCATCGCCGTGAAAACCCGGTGCGCCGCGAGCAGATCGCGGTCGGGCACGTCGGCGAGGGCCTTGTGCAATTCCGCCCCGAGCGGGGTGAAAAACGAGCGGGCCAACGCCATGCCCGGTTCCTCGTAGCGCAGCAGTGTCTTGCGCCGGTCGGTGGGATCGGGCTCGCGCCGGAGGTGGCCGGAGTCGATCATCCGGTCCACCAGATAGGTGATGGCCGCGGGCGACACGTCCAGGCGCTGTCGCAGCTGCGCCGGCGTCATCGGTGTTCCGGCCGTTTCGGCAACCATGATGTGCAGCAAGGCGTGTAAGTCGGTGCCGCCGACGTCGTTTTGACGGGCGAAGTGCCGGCCGATGCGGTCCGAGTGCGCCGTGAGTGCGCGCATGTCGGCCGACATCAATTTCTCGAGTTCGGCTCGGTTCATTCGCCGATCGACGGCGCCGCGCTTGGTCACTTATCGGTGTCCTTCTTGCGAGATACGCCGACTAGCGTATCGGCGATCGCTACGCGCGACCCACGTACCCCGGCAAGTGTCTCGCATTTTCTGCCCGATCGGCCGGTGATTCGCCGAGCGGGTTACTCCTTCGTCGGGTCGTGGCCCCAATTCATCAGCGAGTACCGCCAAGCGCTCTCGTCGACATCGCCCGTGGGGCGTTGCGCCAAATGGCGCTTGGCATAACCGACCACCTTGCGCATATGCGCGAAATCGTCGCCGGTGAGATCGCTCCGCTTGGCCCTGAGTATGTCGACAATGCGCCGACCGCTGGCGTGACCGGTCGACTCGTCGCCGCCCCGCTTTTGGCCCACATTTCGCGACTGCTCGGTGGCAAGCCAGTGCTCCAGTTCGGTCGGGGTCATGTTGACCGTTTCCCGGAAGCGATCCCAGGTGGTTGCCTCGTCATCGTCTGCCATCATCCATCGCCTGTTCGGTTCAGTCCGCGGGGCGCAACGCGCTCGGCTTGTGCACCGCGTCCGCGCCGGTCTTGTCGCTGCGAACCTTGTACTGAGGTTCGTCTTTGGACGCGCGCACGGTGCGTCCGGCGGCCTCGGTGTCCGAGGTGATCTCGCCTTCGACCGTTCCCCGCACGGTGCTGCCGTGGCTCTTCCACTCGACCTTGTCGCCCTTGTGAAACTTCCGGTCACTCATGTCGCTTCTCCGTTCATCAATGCGCCGTGGCCGTGACGTCGCGTGCGATGCCGCCGAACACCACATCGCGGTAGGGTGCCGATGCGTTCCAAAAAAGCTGTCCCGCAAGTCCATACGGCTGGAACAACGCCCGCTGGCGGTACAGCGAGCCGCCTCTGTCGTCCGGTGTCGCGGACAGCTCCAGCCATAATCGCCCCGGCAGCGGGATGTCGGCGCGCAGCCGAAGCCGCCGGGGCGCGTCGATGCGCTCCACGCGCCACCAATCCAGGGCCTCGCCTTCATGCAGCTCCTGCCCGTCGAGGGGGTGGCGCCGCGGCCGGACCATGCGCAGCGCCCCGTTGATCCAGCCGCGCAGCGGCCATTCCAACGGGAGCGCCGACCAGTTGCGCTGAGCGACGGCGGTTTGGATGGCCCGCCAAAGCGTTTCGGCATCGGTGCGGCCATCGCGTTGGCGCAGATCCTCATACAGCGACCCACCCGCCCACTCCGGGTCGGTGGGCAGCGGCTGCGAAGGCGCGCCGTTCGCGTCGCCGCGGGACCACCGGGTGCGCAGGTCCTTTTCGCGCACGTGCGCCAGCGCGAGTTCGACGGCCTCCTCGTAGTGCGTCAGCCCGCCGTCGGGATCGGGTATGTAGCGGGCGATGTCGTGGTCGGCGCACACCACGTCGTTTTCCAGCGACTCCATCAGCGACACGGCCAGCTGGCGGGGCAGGGGAGTGAGCAGGTCCACCCAGGGCGCCGACAGCCGCGGGGTCAGCAACGGCACCGGCACCGCGGGGCGCCTGGGCAACCCCGCGATCACGGCGTACTTGCGGATCATTTCGGTGTAGGTGAAGCGGTCGGGGCCGCCGATGTCGAATGGCCGGTTGACCTCGGCGGGCAGTTCCGCCGCGCGCACCAGGTAGTAGAGCACGTCGTGGACGGCGATGGGTTGGACGCGGGTGCGCAACCAGCGCGGCGCGACGATGACCGGCAGCCGCTCGGTGAGGTACCGCAGCATCTCGAAGCTCGCCGATCCCGCCCCGATGACGGCGGCGGCGCGCAATTCGACGGCGGGCACACCCGAAGCCAGGAACAGCTTGCCCACCTGCGCGCGAGACGCCAGATGATCGGACAGCTCCTGCCCGTCGGGCGTGATGCCCCCGACATAGACGATGCGCGACACGCCCGCCTGGGCCGCGCACTCGGCGACGTTGCGGGCGGCGCGCTCGTCGAAGTCGACGAAGTCGGGTCGCATCAGCGAATGCACCAGGTAGTACAGGACTTGGCGCCCCTCGAGTGCCCGCCGCACCGCGCCCGCATCGATGACGTCGCCCTGCACGACCTCCACCCGATCGAGCCAGGAAACCCCGTCGAGCTTCGCGGGGTCCCTCGCCAGAACGCGCACGCTGTGCCCGTTTTCGAGCAACCGGGGGATGAGCCGCGTGCCCAGGTATCCCGTGGCGCCGAACACGACGCAATGCATCAATTCACTCCTTCGCCGAGTGGTCGGTGGGGGCGGCGGTGTGTGCCGGGTGGTCGTGCGTGCGCCGACTCTCCTTCAGCTGCGCTTCGTAGAGGTGTCGGCGGCCGCCGGTGAGCCGGCTACGCACCAGGTGCTCGACTTCTTGGAAGCACCGGTAGTAGCCGTCGTCGTAGTCGTCGACGACCTGAAACGTCCACCGGCCCGGTAACACGTTGCGCCCGATCAATTCGTGGCTGATGTGTTGCGCCAGATCGGAGTGTCCGAGGTCGCGCAGCTGCGCGACCGCTTCGTCGAGTTGCAGGTCGGCGCGCCCGGTCAGCTGGTGGAACGAGTAAAGGTGTCCCCGGGCGCGCTCGACGGTCTCCAGAGCCTCGGTGAGCTTGCCCACCGCCCGCGCGACGGCTTCGCTTGCACCGTTGTCGCCCATGGTCCCTCCCCAATCCGTGGCTGTCGCATTCCCGCTGAAACGAGGCCCGAATCCCCCGCAATGGGCCCATTAAGTTAATTAACTTAATATTTAAGTTACTGGCAAATCCGCGTTTGCGCCAGGGGCGGTCCCTCGTGAGCGCTTGTCAAGCAAGGGCTTTGCTTTGCGCGGGCGAGGGGATCAAAGCGGACGCAGCTGCTTCTTGGCGGCCCTGCGCAGCTGGATCATCCGGGCGGCGCCGACTAGCACCGTCGTGGTCGCGCCCGCGACCGCCGACAACAGGTAGCCCACACCCACCGGCAGGTTCCAATGGAAACCGAGGAAGTGCACCGTTACCGATTCGGTGTTCTGCGCGACGAAAACGAGCAGAACGATGAGGATCAACAGGCCGACGACAAGCGCCCACCACGCCGCCGCTAGTCGGGTGAAGGATCGAGATGACGGCTTGGGGGAAACGCTCGACTCAGTGCTCATGCTGGTGACTAGCCCCCAGCGCCGGCTGTCAAACCCGTTTAATCGGCCCATGGTGGGGTATGTGGCCTGCGATGACTATGAGAGAGATGCCCCAGCGCGTCTGGCGCGGCCGGCGCAAAGTCGTGCGCCTACAGCGGGATTTGTGGCTCGCGCAGATCGCCCTGTGGCCGGCCTTGGTTCTGTCGGCCATTGCGCTGTCGGTGGGCACGTGGGCGTTGTGGCGCCGCAAGTCCCGGGCGCCGCAACCCGATGCGGCGGCCCCGCCGACGGAGTCAGGTCAGGCGAGCCCGGCGCGGACCTGGTAGCGGCGTTCGGCATAGGCGAGATCGTCGCGCCACAGTCTGCTTGCGGTGAGGCGCATCAGCGGCGTGATCAGCGGGGCGACGCGTGACGCACGCCGGAAGCCGGGGCGGTCCGAATGGGCGATGGTCGCCTCCAGGACGGCGGTCCGGGGATGTCCGTCGGGTCCCGAACCCATTGGCGTGGCATGTGTCTCGACGGTGCTTCCGCTTCCCTCGCCGTCCACGATGCGCATCACGATGGTGCGTGCCTCCGGGCAGCTGAACTCCGCGATGACGGGGACGCCCAGGCGGCCCATCCGGAACGTCACCGCCACCAGGAAGCGATCGGCGTGTTCGGTTGGCGTGGTGAGCACTTCGAGACGCGTGAACGAGTACGGGTGGAACCAGGCGCCATGCCACGGGTCGAGCCGGTTGGCGATGATGTCGTCGGGCTCGCACACCCCAGCCATGCGGGCAACGGCGGCCAGCGTCTCGCCGGCCGGCCGGGCCGGGATCACGGGCTCCGGCAACGGGGCCTCCCCGCCGGCTTTGTCGAGTCGCACCCAGACCAGGGTCCCGTCGTCGTGGCCTGGCAGTGGGCTCCAACCGAATTCGCGGCCGTGGCCATCCAAAGCCAGCCCATGCCATCGGCAGATCAGGGTGCCGTCGTGCACTGTCCCGGTGGCCAGATCGGCCCCCAGGTGCGGGCAACTGCGGGGGCCCACACAGAGCCGGTGGTCGCCGTCGCGCCAGGCGACGATCTCGACCCCGGCCACCCGCGCGCCGAACGGCCGCCCCGGCCGCACGTCGGCACTGCCGGCGAACGCGAACCAGTTTCCGGTGGGCCGTTGCCGGGCCCGTTCCAGCGCGCCCTCGATGATCGCGGGTTGCGCCTCCCGGTAGGTTGGGCGTTGCTCGGCCCACGGCGCGCGCGGGATCACCTGCAGGGGCCAGTCTTTGGGCCACGCGGCGGGCCGCAGCTGCTGTAGCTGTTCGCGAATATTCATCGTCGGGCGGCTCCTTCCCGGGTGGCGAGCCATCGCAGCAGGGGTGATCGGCCACGGGTGGGTACGGTGACCAACGGGTGCCCGGCCAGCCCCCATCCTCCCAGCAAATGGTTGGCGGCGCACCAACCCGTGGTGGCGGCGCGCTCCATGAGCGCCACCGGCAGGTCGATGCGGACGGCGTCGCCGGCCAACAACAGCCCGGGTTGCGGCGTTACCACCGCGGGACGGGCCGAATAGGACCCGGGGGCGAACAGCGGGCAATCGCTGCGGTGCAGCAGCCGTTCGCAAACGATCTGC
Source organism: Mycobacterium sp. E3339 (assembly GCF_001666915.1). Lineage (NCBI taxonomy): Bacteria > Bacillati > Actinomycetota > Actinomycetes > Mycobacteriales > Mycobacteriaceae > Mycobacterium > Mycobacterium sp. E3339. The sequence goes on from NZ_LZIZ01000257.1 coordinate 8,233, forward strand.
GCCGCAGCGGTTTCCGGGTACACCTTGTGCAGCTGGCGCAGCGCCGCCGCGCGCGACGGCGCGGCATCGAGGGCGTAGGAGTGCAGTTCGACCACCGATCCACGATGCGCGCGCGCCCACTCGGCGGCTTCGCGCTCGTAACGCTCGAGCACGCTGATGTTGTCCAGCGGCTCGTGACCGGCGGTGCCCAGGAACGCCGGTCGCCGGTCCGCGACCGGGCGATCGAGCCACAACCGATGCACGGCGAACGGCGGCGCCGTGCGCAGCCGCGCGACCTGGGCGCGCCAGTCATCGGTCCCCAGCCCCGTCGATGCACCGACGACGCGCTGCAGGCCGGCCACGTCGGTGGCCAGCACCACGGCGTCGGCCTCCACGTCGTCACCCGAATCGGTCTGCACCCGGAAGGATCCCGCCGTCTCGATGTCGATGCGCGACGCGCCGGTCCCGAGCCGGAAGCGCACGCCCCGAGCCTCGAGGTAGCGCCGCAGCGGCTGCCACAGGGCGCTGTCGTAGTTCGACGTGGGCACGTCGAAGATCAGGCCCTCGGAGGAGCCCAGGAAGTAAATGTGAAACATCGTCGCCAACTCGGCCGCCGAAAGCTTCGACGGGTCGGCGAAGAAGCTGCGCGAGAACACCTCGAACGCCAGATGCCTTGCGGCCTCGGGGAATCGGATGCTCTTCAAGAACGTTGCCGCGTCGAAGTGGTCCAGGCGCTCGTAGATGTCCGGAACCGACACCGCGGCCAGCGGCGCGGCAGCCCGGGCGTCGATCGCCAGGAAGTCGCGAAGCCGGAAGGTGGGGCTGCGCGCGGCGAAGGCCAACGCGTTCCACGGCGGGGTGCGCGGCAGCCCCCGGAAGGTGTCGCGCCGGCCGGCGCCGTCGATCAGGGGGTAGTCGTCGACGGCGGTGAGCATCCGCAGCTGCGGATCGATGCGCCCGAGCAGGGCACGCAGGTTGTAGTACTGGCGGAAGAACGCGTGGAAGCCGCGGTTCATCGCCAGCGCGGCGCCATCCTGGTGCTCGGTCCAGCCGCCCACCCGGCCGCCGAGGTAGGCCTCCCGCTCGATCACCTCGACGGCGACGCCGCGTTCGGCCAGGCCGGTGGCGGCGGTCAGCCCCGCGATGCCGCCTCCCACGACGACCACCCGGGGTCGTGATGCCAGCGCGCCGGCGTCGGGCAATCCGGTTGGCGCCGGCCGTGTCTCGCGCCGGCGGTCGGTGACGTTCATAGCGGGGCGTCCGCCAGGAACGTGTGCACGATGTTGGCCTCCCAGCCGGGCATCGTTTCGCTGTGCACCGCGGTGAAGCCCGCATCGGCGAGGCGCTCGCGGAATCGCGCCGCGCCGTCGAACCGCAGCACGCTGCGCCACAGGTAGCGGTACAACGTCGCGTCCCCGGTGCGCCACCACCCGGCGGGAATGATGATGCCCCAGCACACGGCGTGCCAGATGCGGGTGGCGACCGGCGAATCGCGCACCGAGTACTCGTGCACCGCCAGGGTGGCGCCGGGCCGCAGCAGCGCCCGAAGCTTCCGCAATTGACCGTCCCGGTCGGCGAGGTTGCGGATCAGGTACGCGGCCAGGATGCCATCGAATGGCCCGCGGATGCCGTGCTCCGCCAGCTGCTCGACGGGGGTGTGCACGAACCGCACCGACGGTGGCCAGTCCTTCGCGGCCGCGGCATCGAGCATGCCCCGCGACGCGTCGACGGCCACGATCTCGGCCTCGGGGGCGACGGCCAGCAGCGCTGCCGTCGACGCGCCGGTGCCGCACCCGGCGTCGAGCAACCGTAAGCCCCTGCCGCGGTCCGGGATTCGCAGGCGGCGCGCGGACAGCAGCAGGTGTTCGTGGTAGCCGGGGCTGGAGCCCACCAGCCGGTCGTATGCCGTCGCCCCCGCGTCGAAGGCGGCCGACAATTCACCGGGGGTGGGCCGGGCTTCACCGACGCGCACGTTGGCGTTCCCAGAGCAGTAGCACCGCGGTGGCCAGCGCGAAGCCGAACAAGAAGTCCTCGACCGGGATGTCGAACGGGAAGCGCAGGCCGGTGATCTGGTGAGGGTTGTAGCGGACGATCGGGGAGCTGAGCTTGGTCAGCCAGCCATCGACCGGAATCTGGAATCCGAGAATTATCAGCATCGACAGCCAGTAGGCCGGTCGCCGGAAGAGGCCGGTGCGCAGGACCGCCAATTCCCATGCGCAGACTGCCAATACGGCCGCGACGGCCGGCACCGTGTAGCCCAGGCCGGTCATCGGCGGTGGACCCGGTCCAGGATGGTGCTCACGGCGTTGTAGGTCAGCAGCGCGCAAATCGGGATGACGACGAAGAACAGCACCTCTTCGATCGGCACCCGGAACGGGATGTTCACGCCGGTGATGTAGGCGGCGTCGTACGTCCATACGTGTGCGGCGATGGCGATCTCGTCCCAGAGCAGGAACACCGCGGTCACCGGCGCGACCGCCTTCGCGAGCCGCCGCCACTGCCGGTAGATGCCGGGACCGAACATCTCCAGGGGCGCGGTGATCGCCAGGCATGCCGCCAGAACCAGCAGATATTGCCAGCGATCGGTCATGCGGCCCCCGGGGCATCCGAAACACCGGGCGAACTGTTGCGCGCCCGCCACGACCGTATCAGCCCCACACCGGCCACCTGGAGTCGTCGGGCCCGGCCGACCGTGGCCCGGTGGGCGAACACCGCGAAGTCGCTTTTCTCGATGCGGTCCAGGATTTCGGAGTACAACGCCGCCGCGGTGGCCACGCAGGGTTGTGAGCGCGGGCTGAGCATGGCGATCCCGTTGGCGGCGAAACGGTATGTGTCCCGGGCGATCTCGTGCTGGGCCGCCAGCGCCTCGCGGACCCGTGGGTCGGTACGGCGGTGCTGGTGACACCAGGTCAGCAGCTCGCGATCGACTCCGTGGGCGGCGAGTTCGTCGGCCGGCAGGTAGACCCGCTGCCGCAGCAGGTCTTCGTCGACATCGCGCAGGAAGTTGGTGAGCTGGAACGCCCGGCCCAGCGCCGCGGCATAAGGCGCGGCCTCCTCGACCGACGTGACGGTGCCGAGGACCGGAAGTACCTGCAGCCCAATGGCTTCGGCGGACCCGCGCATGTAGAGGTTGAGCGCCCCGCGGTCGGGATAGTCGGTGATGGTGAGGTCCATCCGCATCGACGCCAGGAAGTCGTCGAACAACTCGGTCGCGATCCGGTACCGGCGCGCGGTGTGGGTGACCGCGGCGAGCACGGGATCGTCGAGATGGTCTCCGCCGGCGAAGAACTTCTCGGCCAGCTGCTGCAGGCGCATGCCGCGAACGTCGGTGCTCAGCTGCGGGTTCAGGTCGTCGAGGATGTCGTCGGCGTAGCGCGCAAACCCGTAGAGGGCGTGCACCGCCGGTCGTTGGTCGGGCGCCAGCAGGCGGGTGGCCAGAAAGAAGGTGCGGCCGTGTGCGGCATTGAGTTCCCGGCAGCGCCGGTACCCGTCGCGCAGCCGCGGATCGTCGATTCCGGCCGCGTCCAACTCGCTGCGGATCATGTCAGCCCGGCTTTCAGGTCGTGGTGCGTCGTCGTGGCCCGGCCGGCATTGGGGCCGGTGATGCGGTCGGCGGCCAGCCGGCCCGAGATCAGCGTGGTGGGCACGCCGACGCCGGGCACCGTTGACGACCCGGCGAGCACGGCGTTCTCGACGCCGCGGACCATGTTGGCCGGCCGGAATGGACCCGTCTGCCCGAAGGTGTGCGCCAGCGCGAACGGGCTGCCCGCGGCCATGCCCTGGCGCGCCCAGTCGGCCGGCGTGACGACGTCCAAAACCGTTGCGTCGTCGGCCAACCCGGGCAGCAGCCGGGCGGAGACATGCTCGATGAGGGTGTCGACGTACGGGGTGCCGACAGCGCCCCAGTCGATGGCGCCGCGATCGAGATTCGGCGCCGGGGCCAGTACGTAAAGCAGGTCGCGTCCGTCCGGGGCGAGCGTCGGGTCGCTCGCCGTGGGACGGGTGACCAACAGCGACGGATCCCGCATCGGCCGTCCATCGCGAATGATGTCGGTGAAGGTCTGATCCCAGGATTCACCGAACAGGATCGTATGGTGCGCCGCCCCGGACGCCGCGCGGCGGCAGCCCAGGTGGGCAACCACCGCCGACGGTGCCGCCCGCAGCCGCACGGGTCGGCGCGGTGTGCGTCCCAACAGTTCGTAGGTCTTCGGCAACTCGGTGGTCAGGACCACCGCGTCGCAGGCGATGGGATCCGTGCGATCCGTCCGCACGGCCGTCACCCGCCCGGCGGTGCGGTCGAGCCCGGTAACCGTGGCGCCGTAGCGGAATTCGACCCCGGCGCCGGCCGCCGCCGCGGCCAACGCGTCGGGCAGCGCGCGGACGCCGCCGCGCGGAAAGAACACCCCCGCGACGGTGTCCATGTAGGCGATGACCGCGTAGACGGCCAGGGCGTTTCGCGGCGCCACGCCCGCGTACAGCGACTGGAAGGTGAACACCCGCTGCAGCCGGGCGTCGCTGAGGTGGCGCTTGACCACGCGATCCCACTTGCGGAAACCGCCGATCGCGACCAGCCGTGCCAACTGCGGTGTGAGCAACGACAACGGGGAATCGAAATTGGCGGCGATGAACCCGTCGAACTCGATCCGGTACAACCGTTTGAGCCATTCGCGCAGTCGCCGGTAGCCCGCTGCCTCGCCGACGCCGGCGAACTCTTCGATGGCGGTCGTCATCCGCTCCGGATCGGTGTGCACGTCGAGCGCGCTGCCGTCGGCGAACACCGCCCGGTAGGCCGGATCGAGCGGCAGCAGCTCCAACCGGCCGGACAAGCTTTGACCCACCGCCGCCAAAGTGTCGTCGATGATGTCCGGCATCGTCAGGACGGTGGGCCCGGTGTCGATGCGGTAGCCGTCGATGTCGAGCCGCCCGGCGCGCCCGCCGGGCCAGGGCTCGCGCTCGACCACGGTGACCGTGCGGCCCCGGCCGGCCAGGTGCAATGCGGCGGACAGTCCCGCCAGGCCGGCGCCGACCACCACCACGTGCTCGCTGCGTCCTTCGATGGTCCGCATCTTTACCATGCTCCCAAATTCATCGCGCTCATTCGGCACGATCCGTACAGGCGGTCGCCATGTGGTCCAGCGCGGCCCGGACCGGCTCGTCGATCGAGGTGTCGCCGAGGTGTTCGCGGGCGGCCGCGACCCGGTCGCTGATCATCTCCTCGATCAGGTTCAGGGCCCCGGTCCCGACGATCAACGCTTTCCATCGGTCGAGCGCGTCGTCGCCAAGGATGTGGCCGTTCATCAGTTCGGTCAATTCGGCGCGGGTCGGCGGATCGGCCAGCTGGTGAGCGGTCACCACGACGCTGGTTGCCTTGCGCTCCAACAGATCTCCGGCACAGGGCTTCCCGGTGGTCGAGGGCGAGCCGAAGACGCCCAGCACGTCGTCGCGCAGCTGGAACGCCTCTCCGACGGCGGTGCCGTACCGGCCGAGCTGGGTCAGCGTCCGGTCGTCGCAATCGGACATCGTCGCGCCGATCTCCAGCGGCCGCCGCACGGTGTAGTTGCCCGACTTTCGGCGCGCCACATCCAGCACGGCCTCCAGCGTCGGCATGTGCCGAACGTCGCTCGTCAGGTCGGCGAACTGGCCCACCGCCAACTCGGTGCGCATCGTGTCGTACCGGGGCCACGCCCGGCGCAAACCCCGGGCGTCGACGCCGCTCTCGCGCAGCATCTGCTCGGACCAGATGAGGCAGAGGTCGCCCAGCAGGATGGCGGCCGATTCGCCGAACCGCCGTGACGAGCCCGATAGCCCGCGCTCGCGATGCCATTGGGCGAATTGCCGGTGCGCCGCGGGGCGGCCCCGGCGTTCGGCCGAACCGTCCATGACGTCGTCTTGCAGCAGCGCAAAGACGTGCAGCAACTCGAAACTGGCGGCGGCGCGCAACGCCGCGGCACCGGGCGCGGCGCCGCAGAGCCATCCCAGGTACACGAAGGTCGACCGCAGGCACTTGCCGCCCGAGGTGAAGTCGAGCAGGATTTCGCCGGCGGCGTCGACGCGGGTGTCGCCCAGCTCGAATCGCCGCGGCTCGAGGAAGTCGGCGAGGTGGGCGAGAACTCCCCGCCGCACGTCAGCACGCCACTCTTCGAAGCGGGCGGTGCCGGCCCATTCCGCCGGGCGGGCCGGCGACTCGGTTGTCAACGACAAAGCACCCATCTTGGCCACGCGCTCCCTCCCGGACGGCTGGCATTCCCAGGTTAGGACGGCCCAAACACCGCGGTCATACCCGCTGCTCGGACCGGCAAAACGGCCTCGCGGTCACGCTCGGGTCGCCCATCACCTTCAGTTACTTAAACATTAACTTACTGAAGTTCATGGCGCTGCGCCAGTCCTAGGGCGCTCGCCGGGGAGGCGTTTCAGGTAATTAACCATTAACCAACTGAAATTTCCCCGCGTTCGGGGATATGCTGCACACCGTTATGGACGCTGATGAGCAGCGCCGCCGACGCGACGCGCTGGAGTCGCTGATCACCGCCGATCTGCGGGAGATATCAACCGAATCAGACCAGATCGGACGGCAGTTCGCGGCATCACACCGGTTGCGGCCCAATGACTTTCGCGCGCTGATGTACGTCACGGTGGCGGAGCTCGCGGGACGTCCGATGACCTCCGGTGACCTCAGCCAGCGGATGGGCCTGTCCGGTTCGGCCATCACCTACCTGGTGGATCGGCTGATCGATTCCGGCCACATTCGTCGGGATTCCCACCCCGATGACCGCCGAAAGGTGGTCTTGCGACACGGCGAATCCGGTCTGGCCACCGCCCGGTCGTTCTTCAGTCCCCTCGGCGAACACACCCATGTTGCCCTCGAGGAGCTGCCCGACACCGATTTGGCCGCGGCGCATCGCGTGCTCGGCGCGCTGATCGACGCGATGCGCCGATTTCAAGGGGATCTGGGCAGCGCCGAGCCATGATCGTTTCGCCTGGACCCGGGCGGTTTGGCGGTGCCTCCCGCGGGTAACCACGGCCCAATAACGTGTCCGCGAATCCCTCGGACGGATGTGAGGGGTGGTGGGGCGCGCGCAGAACCAGCCGCCACAAGCCGTCGGGAGGAACGCGCATGATCGGCCGGCACGTCTGAAGTCCATTTCCATCATCGTGACTTTTTTACGTCCTCGCCCAAGGGACGACGCCGCAACCATCGGGGCCCGGCCGTCGCCGCGTCCGCGCCGAGCGGCGTCGCCCGCGTCCGCCAGCCGGTCGAGTCTCCGCGCGCTCGGCCGGCCCGCCCGGCGAGTCCGGCGGTCACCGGGGCGTCCTCACGCTGTGGCTTTATCGTGTTGCCTGCGAATTCGGGTTCACGCCGAGCTGCGCGCGCACGCTGCGGCGGGCTGGCGTTGCTGGAAGGCACGCCCGGCGGGGTCCACGTTTTGAACCGTCCGGCCGCCGGGTGGGTGTTACGCGTCGGTAAACGGGCCGTCGGCCACCCGAAACGTCGCCTGGCTTAATGGCGGTCGCGTCCGCCACGCGGCGCCCCTGTCGACCCGCGAAGCCACCCGCGCATTGTTACGCTTCGGGCCATGCGCGTCGCACGGGATGTTTGCTCGGTGGTCGTGCGCTGTTGTCGTTGCTGACCCTCCCGCGCGCGGACCGGATCACTTCACCCCGGTGACGGTCGAGACGCCCATCCGCAGCTACGGGACGCATGGATCACGCTCCGCCCCGGAAGGCCATCAATGTTCAGCAGCACCAGCAGCGCCCGGCGCGGGCGGCGACTCGCCGCCCTCGCCGGTTTGATCGGGCTCGTCACCGCATGTGGCGGGGGTGCCAGCGATGCCGTGGGCGGCGGCGGACCGACGAGCGCGAACACCAAGATCACCCTGGTCGCCTACTCGGTCCCCGAACCCGGTTGGAGCAAGATCATTTCCGCGTTCAACGGCTCGGCCGAGGGCAGGGGCGTGCAGGTGGTCGCGTCGTACGCCGCCTCGGCCGACCAGTCTCGCGGCGTGGTGGAAGGCAAACCGGCCGACGTCGTGAACTTCTCGGTCGAGCCTGACATCACCCGATTGGTCAGGGCGGGCAAGGTTTCCGCGGATTGGGACAAAGACGCCAGGAAAGGCATTCCGTTCGGATCTGTGGTGACTTTGGTTGTGCGCAAGGGGAATCCGAAGAACATTCGGGATTGGGACGACTTGCTGCGGCCCGGCATCGAGGTGGTCACGCCCAGCCCGCTGAGCTCGGGTTCGGCCAAATGGAACCTGGTTGCCCCGTACGCGGCCAAGAGCGGCGGTGGGACGGATACCGCAGCCGGCATCGAATTCATCAGCAAGCTGGTTCACGAACACGTCAAGCTGCGGCCCAGTTCGGGGCGGCTGGCCACCGATGTCTTCGTGGAAGGCAGTGGCGACGTGCTGATCAGTTACGAGAACGAGGCGATCGCCGTTGAGCGGCAAGGCAAGCCGGTCGAACACATCACCCCGTCGCAGACGTTCAAGATCGAGAACCCGCTGGCCGTCATCGCGACGAGTCAACACCTCGACGCCGCGATCGCCTTCGCGAACTTCCAGTACACGGCGGCGGCGCAACGGATATGGGCCGAGGCCGGCTTTCGGCCGGTCGAGCCGGCCGTGGCGGACAAGTTCCGCGGTTTGTATCCCGTGCCGATGAAGTTGTGGACGATCACCGACCTCGGCGGCTGGGCCAACGTCGATCGGCAGCTGTTCGACAAGAGCACCGGCAGCATCACCAAGGTTTACCTGAAGGCCACGGGATGACGGCCGCCGTCATCCCGGACCCGGAGGCGATCCGGCCCGAACTCGCCCCGCCCGGCATTCGGCCGCCCCACCGGCCGCCGGCCCGCCCTCCCGGCCCATCGGGCGGAATGCCGCTCGGAGTCGGGATAGCGGGCCTGTGGCTCTCGCTGATCGTGCTGCTGCCGTTGGCCGCGATCGCCTGGCAGGCCGTGGGTGGGGGCTGGGAGGCCTTCTGGCTGGCCATCACCTCGCACGCCGCGCTGGAGTCGTTCAGGGTGACGCTGATGGTCTCCGTGGTCGTCACGATCATCAACCTGGTGTGCGGCCTGGCGACCGCCTGGGTGCTGGTGCGCGACGACTTCATCGGCAAGGGCGTGCTCGATGCCATCATCGACCTGCCGTTCGCGTTGCCCACCATCGTCACCAGCCTGGTGATGCTCGCCCTCTACGGCAAGAACAGCCCGATCGGTCTCCATCTGCAGCACACTCCGCCGGGCGTCACGGTGGCGTTGATCTTCGTGACACTGCCCATGGTCGTGCGCGCGATTCAGCCGGTGTTGCTGGAGATCGACCGCGAAGTCGAGGAGGCGGCCGCGTCATTGGGTGCCACCGGCCCGAAGGTGTTCACGTCGATCGTCTTGCCGTCGCTGCTTCCGGCGCTGCTATCCGGTGCGGGCCTGGCGTTTTCGCGCTGCATCGGCGAATTCGGCTCGGTGATGACGATCGGTGGACAGGTGCCCGGCAAGACGGAGGTGTCCTCGCAATGGATCCGCGCCCTGATCGAGAATGACGACCGGACCGGCGCCGCCGCGATATCGATCGTGTTGCTGTCGATTTCGTTCGCCGTGCTGTTCCTGTTGCGCATCGTCGGTGGCCGCAGGGCCCGCCGTGAGGAGAAAGCCCCGTGACGCCGGTGAGCTGGGGCCGTTACCTGACGCGGTTCGCGGTGCTGATCTACCTCGGCGTGATGCTGATCGCTCCGGTGGCGATCATTCTGTGGCGGACGTTTCGACCCGGCGTCGGCCAGTTCTACGACTGGATAACCACGCCGGCGGCGATCTCGGCGTTGCAGCTGTCGCTGCTCGTGGTGGCCGTCGTCGTTCCGCTGAATGTCATCTTCGGGGTGCTGGTCGCACTCTTGTTGGCCCGCGGCCGATTTCGCGGCCGGGGCGTGTTGCAGACGGTCGTCGATCTCCCGTTCGCGGTCTCGCCGATCATCGTGGGCGTCGCCCTGATCGTGTTGTGGGGTTCGGCCGGGTTGTTGGGCTTCGTCGAAAAGGATCTCGGCATCACGATCATTTTCAGCACCCCCGGCATCGTGCTGGCCAGTATCTTCGTCACGCTGCCGTTCGTGGTGCGCGAGGTTCAGCCGGTACTCCAAGAGGTGGGTATCGAGCAGGAGCAGGCGGCCGCCACCCTCGGTTCCCACTGGAGGCAGACGTTTTGGCGGATCACGTTGCCGTCGATTCGATGGGGGCTGGTATATGGCATCGTGCTCACCACCGCCCGGACCCTCGGGGAATTCGGCGGGGTGATCATGGTGTCGTCCAATCTCCCGGGGGAGTCGCAGACCCTCACGCTGCTGGTCAACGACCGCTACAACCGGGGGGCGGAGTACGGCGCCTACGCCCTGTCGACGTTGATGATGGGCGTGGCGATCACATTCCTGATTGTCAAGGTAGTTCTGCAGATTCGCCGAGCGCGCGCGAAAATCGAGGTTTGACAAGGAGACTCGGACATGACTCAGAGCAGCAATCCCGACTCGCATGCGATCACGGTGCGCGATGCTTACAAACGCTATGGCGACTTCGTCGCCCTGGACCACGTGGACTTCGTCGTACCCACCGGCTCGCTGACGGCGTTGCTGGGTCCTAGCGGCTCGGGTAAGTCGACGCTGCTGCGCACGATCGCGGGCCTCGACCAGCCGGACAGCGGGACGATCACGATCGGGGATCGCGACGTGACGAACGTGCCGCCGCAGCGGCGCGGCATCGGCTTCGTATTCCAGCACTACGCCGCGTTCAAGCACATGACCGTCCGCGACAACGTCGCGTACGGTCTGAAGATCCGCAAACGGCCGAAAGCCGACATCAAGGCGAAGGTCGACCACCTGCTGGAGGTGGTGGGGCTCACGGGATTTCAGGGCCGCTACCCGAATCAGCTGTCCGGCGGCCAGCGTCAGCGCATGGCGCTGGCCCGGGCCCTGGCGGTGGACCCGCAGGTGCTGTTGCTCGACGAGCCGTTCGGCGCGCTGGACGCCAAGGTGCGCGAGGATCTTCGCGCCTGGCTGCGGCGCCTGCATGACGAGGTGCACGTCACCACCGTCCTGGTCACCCATGATCAGACGGAGGCGCTGGACGTGGCGGATCGGATCGCCGTGCTCAACAATGGGCGCATCGAGCAGGTCGGGTCGCCCAGCGACGTTTATGACTCCCCGGCCAACCCCTTCGTGATGTCGTTTCTCGGTGCGGTGTCCGAGCTCAACGGCGCCCTCGTTCGCCCGCACGACATCCGGGTGGGTCGCAACCCCCAGATGGCGATCGCCGGCGGTGACGGCAGCGCGGCATCCGTCGGCGTGGTGGCCGCGACCGTCGACCGGGTGGTCACATTGGGCTTCGAGGTGCGGGTCGAGTTGACCAGTTCCGCCAGCGGCGGGCCGTTCACCGCCCAGATCACCCGCGGTGACGCCGAAGCGCTGGCGCTGCGCGAGGGCGACACCGTCTACGTCCGAGCGACCCGCGTCCCACCGATCGGCCGTGCGGTCGCCCGGGCGACGGGCGGGGCCGACCACGACGAGACGACGCTGACATCCGCATGAGCGGGTGAGCAACGCCGGCGGGTTTCCGCCGTCCGGAAACGGGAACCCGCCGCCGGTGAGTGTTTCCGATCTGGTCGCGTTGCCCTTCCAATGGGGCTCCGCCCTCCGCGGCAAGCGGCTGTTCCATCCGGTCGGCGTGTTGGCGGACGGCTTCATCGAACGCCTGGCGCCCGCAAGCGAGGGGCTGCCGATCGCCTCGTCGGGAATCGTCGCGCGGTTGTCGAAGGCCAGCGGCACCCCGGGGGCGTTGCCCGACTTCATCGGCCTGGCCTTCCGGGTAACGCCGCTCCAGGGCGCGGGGCCCTGGGACGTCCTCGTCGTCTCCTCGGGTTCCGGGGTGCTGTCCCGGGCGCTGGCGCTGCGGCCGGCCATCTCGTGGAGCTCTCAGACGCTGACCACCCTGATGCCGCTGCACTACCAGGGCGACAACTGGTGGCTGCGGGCCCGGATCGTGAGCCGCATCGACGGACTTGGCCTCTCGCTGGAGAGCGTGCGAAAGCGGCTCGAACACGGCGAAATCGAGGTGTCGCTCGACCAGGCTTGCGGCAGTGGCGATTTCGCGCCGTTGGGCCGGCTCACGCTCACCGGTATCGTCGACCCCGAACGAGCGCATGACGTGTCGTTCGATCCCGTCGTCAACACCGCGCCGGGCCTGAGCCTGCATCCGCGGTGGCTCGCCGACCTACGCGCCCGGGCCTATCGGCGCAGCCGGCACGGCAGAGCCGCGGACTAGTCACGGCAGCGTGGTGATGGTGCCGGCCGTCTCGAGTTCGGTGTAATAGCCTCCGCCCGGGTAGAAGTCGGGCGTGGTCGTTCCCGCGATCATGTCCGCGATCCAGCCCCGCGTCAGGCCCCAGACCGCCGCGATGTTGTCCGGCTTGGGGCGGCCGCACACGAGGTTTTCGTAGCCCGGCGACGACGGGCCCAGCGCGTCGCCATGGGCGCCGGTCGTGATCTTGACGCCGTGAAAGGGCCGGTCCGCCAGGTACCGTTCGATGGCCTTGGTGCCGCGCTGAAAGAAGTTGCACAGCAGGTGCGGTGACGCCGTGGCGTATACGGGCAGGGTGGTGCCCGCCAGGCCCGCCAGCGCGTCGTCGGTGTTGGACCCGATGAACGACTTGACGCCGTCTTCGCTGACGATGCCGCGCAATTGGGTGAACGCCGCCGGGTAGGTGGTGTGCAGGCGCTCGGCGACGTATTCGACGGCCTCGGCCCCCGCCGAATGCCCCACGAAGACCATTTTCTCGGGCAGCGGCGGCACGGGGCGGCCGGCCGCAGCCGCGGCCGTCGCGAGGGACGTCGCCAACGCCCCGTGCGGATCGTCTTTGTGGGCAAAGACATCGGCGATGTTGCCCAGAAAGGCGGTGTTGTCGATCAGGTGTTCCACCGTGCAGCCGAGGGGATTGACGGTGGACAGTGTGGTGGCCAGCACGAGGTAACCGCTGTCGGCGACCTCGGTGGCGAAGGCCGACCACAGGCTCCTGCCCTCGACGAAGCCGTGTTGCAGCCACACCAGTCCCAGCGGGGGCGTGCTCGGGAAATACCATGTCGTCGGTACCGGTCGGGTCGCGCCGCGACATTCCACGTCGGTCGTGCTGTCCGCTTCGGTCGATTCGGCCCGGGCCTGACGCGGCGCGAGCACCAGCACGGCCACCGCGATGATGCCTATGATGGCCGCGCCGGTCCGACGGACCAGCGCACCGAAAATCATTAAGAAATTGAACCATCTCCGGCCCGGTATGGGGCCTGATCAGGCAAAAATGGTGGAGGTCTATTTCTCAGCGTGCCCGAGCAGGTGGCGCAGCGCCTGATCGAGATCGGGCTGGCGAAATCGGTGGCCGGCCTCGGTGAGCTTCGCGGGCACCACCCGCTGGCTTGCGCACGCCAATTCACGCGCGCCCTGCTCGCCGAGCAGGAGCCGGGGCCCCAGCGACGGGACGGGCAGCACCGCGGGGCGGTGCAGCACACCGGCCAGCGCGCGGGTGTACTCGCTGTTGCGAACCGGTTGCGGCGCAACGGCGTTCACCGGGCCCGACAGTTCACCGTCCCAGAGGGCGCGGTGGTAGATGTCGATCAGGTCGTCGATCCCGATCCAGGACAGCCACTGCCGGCCGTCGCCGAGCCGGCCACCCAGGCCGGCGCCGAACAATGGGCGCATCAGCTTCAAGGTGCCGCCGAGCGGCGACTGCACGATGCCGGTGCGCACCCGCACCACCCGCACCCCGGCCTGCTCGGCGGGTGTCGTTGCCGCCTCCCAGTCGTCGACCACGTCGGCGAGGAAGCCATCGCCGCGGTCGCTGTCCTCGGTGAGGATGTCATCGCCCCGGTCGGATCCGTAGTATCCGATCGCCGACGCCGAGACGAGCACCGCCGGGCGGCCCGGGGCGCGGCCCAGCGCTTCGGCCAGCCGCCGTGTTGGCCCGATCCTGCTGTCGCGGACGGCCTTTCGGTGTTTCTCGGTGAACCGGCCGGCGATCGAGGCGCCCGCCAGATGAATGACCGCGTCCACGCCGGCGAAGGCTCCCGGATCGGGATCCTCGGGGTCCCACTGCCGCTCGTCCTCGCCGCGCGGCGCGCGGCGCACCAACCGGATGACGCGGTGACCGCCGGTGCTCAGAAACGCCGTCAGCGCCGAACCCACCAGTCCCGAAGCCCCGGTGACGGCGACGGTCAGGGGCGCCAAACCGCTCGCGGCGGCCAGCCGGTGCGCGGCCAGGTCATCGGCGAGTTGACGGTGCCGGTAGACGAACATGGGCCGCAGCAGCGACGCCGGCGCGGGGGTGTCGACCCGGTCGATCACCCTGGTGCGGCCATCGCCGAGGTCCTCGAAATCGTGAACATGCCTCCACCGCATCGCGATTCGCGCCGGAAGCGAGGTCAGGCCGCCGCTGCCGATTTCGTCGACGAAGCGCCGCGGTGGGTCGTAGCCGTCGGCCTGGTGGACGGCCACCCAGCGCAGCCCGCCGGGCAGGGCCAGCGTCGCCCGCCCGTCCTTGAGCGAGGCGGCCTCGGTGACCAGCCGCATCGGTTGCCACGGCGGCGAGAGCCGGGCGAACGCGCCGGGCCTGGCGTGCCACGCGAACACGTCGGCGATGGGCGCGTCGACCACGCTCGAAAATTCCAGCCCCATCTATGCAGGCTAGCGGTTGGGCAGGGCGTGCTCGACGATGGGCATGCGCGGCTGGGGCTGGCGCTCGCCGCGCTTGGCCGCCAGGTACACCTGCGCGGTCTCGCCGGCCACGGTCTTCCAGTCGAACGCGGACGTGAGCCGTTCGCGGGCGGCGCGGGCGCGGCGCTGCGCGGCCGCCGGGTCGTCGAGCACGGCGCCCACGGCCGCGGCGAGCCCGGCGATGTCCCGGGGCGCGCAGGACACCCCGGTCTGCCCGTTGATCACCGCCTCGCCCAGGCCGCCGATGTTCGACGTCACCAGCGGTGTGCCGGCCGCGGCGGCCTCCAGCGCGACGATCCCGAACGGCTCGTAGTGGCTGGGCAGCACCGCGGCGTCGGCCCGGTGCAGCACCGCAAGCAGGTCGGCATGGTCGAGGTGTCCGACGAAGCGAGTGGCCTTGAGCACCCGATGTTTTCGGGCCTGCTCGACGAGCCAGTCCTGCTGGGTGCCCTCCCCGGCGATGGTCAGCGTGGTGCCGGGATGGCTGCGCCGGATCCGCGGCAGGGCCGCGATGACGTCGTGTACGCCCTTCTCGTACTCCAGCCGCCCGAGGTAGAGCAGCTCGGCCGGCCCGGTCCGCGGCCGCCGCTCGGCGAACGGCCAGCGCGCCGCGTCGATGCCGTTGCGGATGACCGTGATTCCGGCCAGGCCGGGGCCGAAAAGTTCGGTGATCTCGTCGGCCATCGACGCCGAACACGTGATCAGCGAATCGGATTCGCGCACCAGCCAGGACTCCACCGAATGCACCTGACGGCTGATGGCGCCGGACACCCAGCCGGAATGCCGTCCGGCTTCGGTGGCGTGAATGGTGGAAACCATTGGCACGTCGTAGAACTGGGCGAGCGCGATCGCGGGATGGGCCACCAGCCAGTCATGGGCGTGCACCACGTCGGGGCGCCAGGGCCGGTTGCTGCCGCGCTTCTTCAGCGACAAGCCATCGCGGATCATCGCGTGGCCCATCGCCAGCGTCCACGCCATCATGTCGGTGGCGAAGGAGAACTCGTGCGGGTCTTGCGCCGCCGCGATCACCCGGACACCGTCGAGGACCTCGTCCGACGACGGGTGCGTGCTGGGATCGGTGCCCGAGGGGTGGCGGGACAGCACGACGACCTCGTGACCGGCCGCGGCGAGCGCGGTCGACAGGTGATGCACGTGCCGCCCGAGGCCGCCGATGACCACCGGCGGGTACTCCCACGACACCATCAGGATCTTCACGCGGCCGGGCACCTCATCGGGGCAGCCTGCGCGCGTCGAGCGCGCCGAACAGCCCGTCGGCGCGGTTCCATCCCTCGGCCAGCCGCTGCGCGGCGTCCCGCCGGCCGGACGCCAGGGTCCCGGCGATCTCGCGGGTGGCGTGCGCGTGCAGGTGCGCGCGGTAGCGCGCGTAGTCGGCGGCCGAGTCCTTGCTGACCATGAACGGCCAGTCGCTGGAGACGGTGAGCAGGGTCTCGCGCAGGATCTGGTCGGCGACGTGGTCGCGGGGCAGCGGGCCGTCCAGCGACGAGCGCTGCCCCAGCGCCTTGTCGACGGTGCTCAGGGCCGTGTCGACCACTTCGTTGTTCAGCTGGACCAGATCGGCCACCTTGTCGCCGGCCCACACCTGCCAGTCCTTGCCCGACCCCCAGGAACTGGGCGGCAATGCGACTGCGCGCCCGACGAATCCGCCGGCGATGGCGTCGTTCAACGTTCCGACCCGCACGCCCGCGGCGGGCACGGCGCGCAGCACCCGCTGCAACCAGGTCGGGCCTTCGTACCACCAGTGCCCGAACAATTCGGTGTCGAAGGCGGCGACCACGTGGGCCGGCCGTCCGATCCGCTCGGATTCGCTCGTCAGCCGGTTGCGGACCACATCGACGAAGTCGGCGACATGGACGTCGACCGCATGGTCGGCCCGCTCGGGGTCGTAGGGCGCCTTGCCCTCCGACGGGACGTTGCGGCCGGTCACCCGCGCCGGCTTCAGCCCGGTGAGGTGGTCGTAGGTGTGGAAGTCGCGGTAGGCGGCGTGCCCGGGGTAGCCGGACTTGGGCGACCACACCCGATAGCTGACCTGCAGGTCGCGCCCGAACGCCACCACGTCGGTGTCGCCGACCGGTCGGCCCAGCGCGGTGTCGCCGTGCAGCGAGGGCCCGTCGACCATGAAGTGGGTGACGCCCGCGGCGGCGTAGTCGTGTTCCATGCCCGGGGCGTAGGCACATTCGGGCGCCCAGATTCCGCTGGGGCGATGGGCCAGGCGCTGCTGCGGGTCGGCGAGGCCCTCCCGCAGGGCGAACTCGCGCAGCCGCGGCGCGAGCAGCGGCTGGAACGGGTGGGCCAGCGGGCCGCCGAGCAACTCGACCGTGCCGGCGTCGATCAGGCTGCGCAGCAGCGGGCTACCGCCGTGCCGCCATCGGGTGGCGAAGTCCTCCAGCGCCGCGTCCGCCTCGGCGCACTCTCGAATTCCCAAGGCGCGCAACGCTTCCGGTGTGCACGACGGGTAGCCGGCCGACTTCGACCGGGGAGCCGTGCGCACGCTGGCGGCCTCGGCCGCGCGCAGCCGCCAGTTGGCCAGCCAGTGCTGCATGCCGTCGAGGCAGTACGGGTCATCCAGCTGCGCGTTCACCACCGGGGTGACGCCCAGGGTGATCAGGCCACGGCGGTCCTCGTCGGCCAGCGTGGCCAGCACCCGCATCAGCGGCAGATAGGCCGCGGCCCAGGACTGGTAGAGCCACTCCTCGCCGACCGGCCACCGGCCGTGATGGGCCAGCCATGGCAGGTGGGTGTGCAGCACCAGGGTGAACATGCCGGGCACCCGGTCATGCGGATTGCTCACGGCGCCACCGCAATCGCGATCAGATCCAGGCTGTCGTCGATGTCACGCCGGTCGCTCGCGACGATCTCGAAGTCGTCGCACGTCACCGCGGCGACGTCGGCGGCCAGCTCGGGAGGCCACGGTACCCCCTCGTCGCTGGCCAGCGCCAACGCGATCTGCGCGTCGATGATGGAGCCGCCGTGGCGGGCGTCCATCTCCCGCAGCCGCGGCCCGTGAAACAACCCGCTGACCGACACCTCGCGAAAGCCCCCGTCGACCAGCAGCGCGGTCAGCTCGTCGGCGTTCAGCTCGCGGGTGTGGAACGGGTTGATCGGGGTGTCGCGGCCGGGCGAGAAGGTGATCCGGTTCGGGGTGGACATCATCAACAACCCGCCGCGGCGCAGCACCCGCGCGCACTCGGCGACGAATTGTGCTTGATCCCACAGGTGCTCGATGACTTGGAAGTTGACCACAATATCGACCGACGCGTCGGGCAGCGGCAGCTCGGCCAGGTTCGCCCGCATCACCTCCACGCGCGGGTAACGGGCGCGCACGTGGGCCACCGCGGCCTCGTCGTAATCGACGGCGACCACCCGACGGGCGACACCGGCGATCAGGTCGGCGCCATAGCCCTCGCCGCAGCCGGCCTCGAGCACCTCGCGGCCCGCGCAGCGTCCGGCCAGCCGCTGGTAAACCACCTGGTGGCGGCGGAACCAATAGTTCTCGACGTCAAGATCCGGGATGGTGCGCTCGCCCGTCAACGTCAGGACGGGGTCAGCCGCCGGCAACGGATCGCCGGGGCCGCGCCGGGGTGCGTCGGGGATGGTTGCGCTCATCGCATAGGCAGGCTAACGCGAAGTGTCGGATTCGCGAACCGGGAACGGGGCGCCCCCGCTCACGCAGGGTAGGCACGCCGCAAGAACCTGCAGTACGACCCGCTATGGTGTGAAGGCAGGCTGCACAAAGTTACCCGGTAGTAACACGACCGTGCGCTGCTAAACGCTACTGAAAGTCTCGTGGTCGACCGCCGCGGGACTCCTTCAATAGGAGGACGAACCACACTCATGACGAACATCGTGGTCCTGATCAAGCAGGTCCCAGACACCTGGTCGGAGCGCAAGCTGAACGACGGCGATTACACGCTGGACCGCGAGGCCGCCGACGCGGTGCTGGACGAGATCAACGAGCGCGCCGTCGAAGAGGCCCTGCAGATCCGCGAGCGGGAGGGCGGCGAGGGTTCGGTGACCGTGCTGACCGCCGGCCCCGAACGCGCCACCGAGGCGATCCGCAAGGCGCTGTCGATGGGGGCCGACAAGGCCGTGCACCTCAAGGACGACGGCATGAAGGGCTCCTGCGTGGTGCAGACCGCATGGGCGCTGGCGCGCGCGCTGGGCACCATCGAGGGCACCGAGCTCGTCATCGCCGGCAACGAGTCCACCGACGGCTCGGGCGGCGCGGTGCCGGCGATCATCGCCGAGTACCTGGGCCTGCCCCAGCTGACGCACCTGCGGAAGCTGTCGATCGAGGGCGGCAAGGTCACCGGCGAGCGCGAGACCGACGAGGGCGTGTTCACGCTCGAGGCGTCGCTGCCCGCGGTGGTCAGTGTGACCGAGAAGATCAACGAGCCGCGCTTCCCGTCCTTCAAGGGCATCATGGCCGCCAAGAAGAAAGAGGTCACGGTGCTGACCCTTTCGGAGATCGGCGTCGAAAGCGACGAGGTCGGGCAGGAGAACGCCGGGTCGACCGTGCTGTCGTCGACGCCGAAGCCGCCGAAGACCGCGGGTGAGAAGGTCACCGACGAAGGTGAGGGCGGCAACCAGATCTCCCAGTACCTGGTCGGCCAGAAGATCATCTAGACGAGCACAGAACCCACAGACGAGAAGAGCGAAGAAACCATGGCAGAAGTTTTGGTGCTCGTTGAGCACGCCGAAGGCGCACTGAAGAAGGTCACCTCCGAACTGATCACCGCCGCCCGCGCGCTGGGCGAGCCGGCCGCCGTCGTGGTCGGCAAGCCGGGAACGGCCGCGCCGCTGGTCGACGGGCTGAAGGAGGCGGGCGCCGCCAAGATCTACGTCGCCGAATCCGACGACGCCGAGAACTACCTGATCACCCCGGTGGTCGACGTGCTCGCCTCGCTGGCCGAGTCGAACGCCCCCGCCGCCGTGCTGCTGTCGGCCAACGCCGACGGCAAGGAGATCGCGGGCCGGCTCGCGGCCCGGATCGGGTCCGGCCTGCTGGTCGACGTGGTCGGCGTCCAGGAGGGCAATAAGGCGGTGCACTCCATCTTCGGTGGCGCCTTCACCGTGGAGTCGCAGGCCAACGGCGACACCCCGGTCATCACGGTGCGCGGCGGCGCCATCGACGCCGAGCCGCAGGCCGGCGCGGGCGAACAGGTCACCGTGGAGGTGCCCGCACCCGCCGAGAACGCCACCAAGATCACCGCCCGCGAGCCGGCGGTCGCCGGTGACCGCCCGGAGCTGACCGAGGCCACCATCGTGGTCTCCGGTGGCCGCGGCGTGGGCAGCGCCGACAACTTCCACGTGGTCGAGGAGCTCGCCGACTCGCTGGGCGGCGCCGTCGGCGCGTCGCGCGCCGCGGTCGACTCCGGCTACTACCCGGGCCAGTTCCAGGTCGGCCAGACCGGCAAGACGGTGTCGCCGCAGCTCTACATCGCGCTGGGCATCTCCGGGGCGATCCAGCACCGCGCCGGCATGCAGACCTCGAAGACCATCGTCGCCGTCAACAAGGACGAAGAGGCGCCGATCTTCGAGATCGCCG
>NZ_LZIZ01000258.1:0-97534 GCF_001666915.1 Mycobacterium sp. E3339
ACGTCAGCGCCTCCATCGAGGGCGCCTACTCGGCGATCCACAACACGCTGGGCGCCACGATCGCGGTGCTGCAGGTTGATCGCGGCGACCAGCAGCATCGCGGCGTTCACCGTTCCCGCGACGGCCATGGCGAGCACCACGTCCAGTCGGGTGACCCGCAGCAGCAGGCGTCGATGCGAGCCCTCGGCGGGATGCCCGTGCCGGTCCAGGACCAGGCCGGAATGCATATAAACCGCGTGCGGCATCACGGTGGCGCCCAGGATGGCGGCGGCCAGCAGCACGCTTTCGGTGCCCTGGAATCGCGGCACCAGCCCGCCGAGCACGGCATCCGGCGGCGGGGTCTTCACGAAGAAGCTGGCCGCGAACCCGACGGCGATGACCAGCAGCAGCCCGGTGATGACGCGCTCGAAGATGATCTGCCCGCGCCGGTCCTGGATGGCCAGCAGCAGCAGGGACACCACCCCGGTGATGATCCCGCCGAGCAGCAGCGGGAAACCAAAGAGGATGCGCAAAGCGATTGCACCGCCGACGATTTCGGCCATATCGGTGGCGATCGCCACGAGTTCGGCCTGAACCCAGTACACCAGCCGCACCGGACGGCCCATCCGCTTGCCGATGGCCGCGGGCAGCGAGCGCCCGGTCACCAGACCGAGTTTGGCGGACAGGTACTGCACCAGCCCGGCCAGCGCGTTGGCCACCACGATGACCCACAGCAGCAGGTACCCGAACTGCGCGCCGGAACTGACGTTGGCCGCGACGTTGCCCGGGTCGACGTAGGCGATCGCGGCGACGAAGGCGGGCCCGAGCAGATACCAACTGCTTTTGAGCGAGTCCTGGCTGCTCCGCGTCAACGTGTCGCCCCTCGATTCTTGCGGCCGAATAGAAAAGTGAGGTTAGCCGAACACTACGGGTTCACCGGAGGGCTACCCGTCATTCGGCCGAATAAGCCTCGGCCGTCGGTGCGCCAGTCAACCGGGCAGGTAGAGCCCCTTGCCGGTGATCAGGGGGAGGTCCAGCGTGGTCACGATTCCCGGCGGGGCGGCCACCACGGCGGGGATCGCGTTGACTACCCGCATCGCGGTGGCGACCAGCCCGGCGTGGTTGTGGTCGCCCTTGCGGCTGCTCAGGCAGACGTCCATGGCATACGACGGTTCGCCGGTGATCTCGATCCGGTAGGAGCCGCCGTGCTGGGCGGGCTGCGGCCAATCCGGGCACAGGTCCTCGCGCAGCCGGGTGACGTGCTCGAGAACCACGACGGGGTCGCCGTCGACCATGCCGAACACCTCGAACCGCAGCGCGGCGGCGCTGCCCTTGGGGATGTGCCCCGACGCGATGTCGAAGTCCTCGGGCGCCGGCACGCGCACGTACTCCTGCGCGACCGAGTCGAGGGATAGACCCAGGCCCGCCGCCAGTTGCCGCACCACCGATCCCCACGCCAGGCTGAGCACGCCGGGCTGCAGCAGCATGGGTATCTCGTCGAGCGGCTTCCCGAAGCCCATCACGTCGAACATGACGGCCGCGCTGTCGTAGGTGGCGTAGTCGACGATCTCCATGCAGCGGATCTGCTGGATGTTCTGACAGGTGCCGGCCAGCGCCATCGGCAGCAGGTCGTTGGCGAAGCCGGGATCGATCCCGTTGACGTACACGCTCGAATTCCCTTCGCGCGCGGCGTCTTCGATGGGCTTGATGAGCTCCTCGGGGATCACCTCCCACGGGTACTGCAGAAAGACCGGACCGCTGCCGACGATGTTGATCCCGGCGGCCAAGACGCGCCGGTAATCCTCCAGCGCCTCGGGCAACCGGTTGTCGGCCAGCGCGTTGTAGACGGCGCACTGCGGGCCGGTGGCCAGCACGGCGTCCAGGTCGGTGCTGGCCAGCACGCCGGTCGAATCGTCAAGTCCGGCAAGCTCAGCCGCGTCCTTGCCGGCCTTGGCCTCCGATGACACCCAGACGCCTCTGAGCTCGAACTCGGGGTTGGTGATGAGCGCCCGCAGCGCGTGGACGCCGACATTGCCGGTACCCAACTGGACGACGGGGATGGGCATGACAGGCTCCTTCGGGGTGGTTGGTTCACGACCGCGAGCAGACGCAAAATCGCATGAACTGGGGGGGCGCAGGCGAGTTTGCGTCTGCTCGCGCGTCAAGGGGTCACAGGTCCGGGACGGGGATGTCGAGGTTGGGGTAGGTGAGGCCGCCGTCGACCTCGAGCGTCTTGCCGGTCAGGAAGCTGCCCGCCGGTGACGCCAAATAGACTGCGGCGGCGGCGATGTCGACGGGATCGCCGAGGCGGCGCAGCGGGGTCGCCTTTTCCATCGGTGCGCGCAGTTCGTCGTTGGACGCGACCACATCCAGCGCGGAGGTCAGGATCGACCCTGGCGCGATCGCGTTGACGCGGATGCGCGGGCACAGGTCCAGCGCGGCCGACCGGGTGTAGTGCGCCAGCGCTGCCTTGGCGGTGGCGTAGGCGGCGAAACCCCGTCCGGCCAGCCGGCCCATGGTCGAGGTGATGTTGATGATGCTGCCGCCGCCGGAGTGCTCCAGCATCAGGGGCACCGCCGCGATGGTGAGCGCGTGGGCGGTGGCGACGTTGAAGGTGAACGCGTCCTTGAGGTCTTTGGTCGAGGTGGTCAGCAGCGTGTTGGGCATGGTGCCGCCGACGTTGTTGACGACGATGTCTAGTTTGCCGAAGGCCTCGACGGCCTGGCCGGCCAGCTCCGCGGTCGCCTCCGGGTGGGCCAGGTCGGCGGCGACGATGTGCGCCCGGCGGCCGGCGGCGCGGACCTCATCGGCGACGGCTTCTAGTTGCGATTCCGTGCGCGAGGCGATCAGCACATCGGCGCCCGCCTCGGCGAAAGCCACCGCCATGGCCGCCCCGAGGCCGCGGCCGGCACCGGTGATGACGGCGACTTTGTCGTCGAGACGAAATCTGTCAAGGATCATTGCGGCCTCTCTTCGCCCAAGTTGTCAGCCGACACGGTAGCAAGCCCGGCCGTCTCGGATGCGGCATTTCTGGAACAGGTTCTACTTTTGCACATCGGCGGGGCGATGTAACGCCCCCTGCCCATCGGCCGCCGGACGGTCCGGCCGCCTTTCGCGTCCACTGCGAGATCATTCGCGCGGCGTTAGCCTTAGTGCTGAAAAGTTTGCCGGCGCGCGGCGGCTAGCGAATGGTGGCGATCATGGTTGAATTCTCCCGTCGGGAATCATATTGCGGCTGAAGCGATTTCGAGCGACGCTGGGCGTCGCGACCGTTGTTGCCCTGGCGTTGTCGGGCTGCGGAAGTAACGAGAACGGGGCCGGAGACCGCGGCGGGCCGGGCACGTCGACCAGCAAGGTGAGCTGTGGCGGGGCGAAGTCGCTGAAGGCGAGCGGTTCGACCGCCCAGGCCAACGCGATGACCCGCTTCATCAGGGCCTTCGAGCAGGCCTGCCCCGGCCAGACGCTGAACTACACGCCGAACGGGTCGGGCGCGGGTATCGGCGAATTCACGGGAAATCAAACGGATTTCGCGGGATCCGACTCGCCGCTCGCGTCCATCGAATACTTCGCGGCCCGGCAGCGCTGTGGTTCGCCGGCCTGGAATTTGCCGGTGGTGTTCGGCCCGATCGCGATCGCCTTCCACGTTGCCGGCGTCGCGTCGCTGAACCTGGACGGCCCCACGGCCGCGCGAATGTTCAAAGGCGCGGTCACCGCGTGGAACGATCCGGCCATTGCGGCGTTGAACCCGGGCGTCGCGTTTCCCGCCGAGCCGATCCGGGTGATCTTCCGCAACGACCAGTCCGGCACCACCGACAATTTCCAGAAGTACCTGGACTCGGCCGCCAACGGCGTCTGGGACAAGGGCACCGGAAAGACGTTCAACGGCGGCGTCGGTGAAGGGGTCAGAGGCAACGACGGCGCGTCCGCGGCGGTCAAGGCCACCGAGGGCTCGATCACCTATGTCGAGTGGTCGTTCGCCCAGGCGCAAAAGCTCGACATGGCCAAGGTCGTCACCTCGGCCGGGCCGGACGCCGTGGCCATCAGCGCCGACTCGGTCGGCAAGACGATCGCCGGCGCCGACTTCACCGAGGAGGGAAACGACCTGGTCGTCGACACCTTCTCCTTCTACAAGCCGACCCAGCCCGGCTCCTACCCCATCGTGCTCGCGACGTATGAGATCGTCTGCTCGAAATATCCCGACCCGCAGGTCGCCACGGCCGTAAAGGCGTTCCTGCAGAGCACCGTCGGTGCCGGTCAGGACGGCTTGACGAACAACGGTTACGTTCCCGTCCCGCAGTCGTTCAAGTCCCGGCTGTCGGTGGCGATCGACGCCATTTCGTGAGCACCCTCGCGCGGGCGTGCGGGGCTCCCTCAAGCCGCCTTGGCCAGCGACAATCAGCCGACAGCAATTTGCCCAACGTTAACCTTCTTGCTGTTAGCTTCCTTGCTGCGAGAGACGCCGGTCGACGCTCGATTGCCATCAGGACGTCGGCACACCTGTTTCCTCCCTACCGTTAGGAAGTGACTTGAAACTCAACCGATTCGGTGCCGCGCTGAGCGTCGTGACCGCCGGCGCGCTGGTGTTGTCGGGGTGCGGAAGTGACAAGAACGCCACGGGCGAGAGCGGTGCGACGAGTGGCTCGTCGGGCAAGGTCAGCTGCGGCGGGAAGAAGACGCTGAAGGCCAGCGGGTCGACCGCGCAGGCCAACGCCATGACGCGGTTCGTCAACGCCTTCGAACAGGCCTGCTCCGGCCAGACGCTGAACTACACGGCCAACGGCTCGGGTGCCGGAATCAGCGAATTCAACGGCAACCAAACCGATTTCGGTGGTTCCGATTCGCCGCTCGCCGCGAAGGAATACGCCGCGGCACAGCAGCGCTGTGGCTCGCCGGCGTGGAACCTGCCGGTGGTGTTCGGCCCGATCGCCATCACCTACAACGTCAAGGGGCTGAGCTCGCTGAGTCTCGACGGGCCCACGGCGGGGAAGATCTTCAACGGCGCGATCACGACCTGGAACGACCCGGCCATCGCGGCGCTGAACCCCGGCGTCGCGCTGCCCGCCGAACCGATTCACGTGGTGTTCCGCAACGACGAGTCCGGCACCACGGACAACTTCCAGAAGTACCTGGACGCGGCCTCCGACGGCGCGTGGGGTAAGGGCGCCGGCAAGACGTTCAAGGGCGGCGTCGGCGAGGGCGCCAAGGGCAACGACGGCACGTCGGCGGCGATCAAGGCCACCGAGGGGTCGATCACGTACAACGAGTGGTCGTTCGCCCAGGCGCAGAAATTGAGCATGGCCAAGGTCGTCACGTCGGCCGGCCCGGACGCCGTCGCGATCAGCTCCGACTCGGTCGGCAAGACCATCTCCGGGGCCAAGATCAGCGGCCAGGGCAACGACCTGGTGCTCGACACGCTGTCCTTCTACAAGCCGACCCAAGCCGGGTCCTACCCGATCGTGCTGGCGACGTACGAGATCGTCTGCTCGAAGTATCCCGATTCACAGGTCGGCACCGCCGTGAAGGCGTTCCTGCAAAGTACGATCGGTGCGGGGCAGAGTGGCCTGGCCGACAACGGGTACATTCCCATTCCCGACTCGTTCAAGTCGAGACTGTCGGCCGCTATTAACGCCATCACGTGATTTGAGGTGGTAGTGACCCGAGGAGCGGTAGCCAGCCCGTCGACCCCGAAAAAACCCGGGCTCAAGGCGCTGGGCGCGCCCTCCGCTCGGCGGGGGGACCGGCTCTTCAAGCTGACGGCCGCCGCCGCCGGGTCGACGATCGTGGTCGCGATCCTGCTGATCGCGGTGTTTCTGCTGATTCGTGCCGTTCCGTCGTTGCGGGTCAACCACGCGAACTTCTTCACCAGCGCACAGTTCAGCACCACCGACCCGGCGAAGCTCGCCTTCGGCATCCGCGATCTGTTGATGGTCACGGTGCTGAGCTCGCTGACCGCGCTGGTGCTCGCGGTGCCGGTGGCGGTCGGGATCGCGGTGTTCCTCACCCAGTACGCGCCCAAGCGGCTGGCCCGCCCGTTCGGCGCCGTCGTCGACCTGCTGGCCGCGGTGCCCTCGATCATTTTCGGGTTGTGGGGCATCTTCGTGCTGGCGCCCAAGATCGAGCCCGTCGCGGCGTTCCTCAACCGCAACCTGGGCTGGTTGTTCCTGTTCAGGCAGGGCAACGTGTCGCTGGCCGGCGGCGGAACCATCTTCACCGCGGGCATCGTCCTTTCGGCGATGATCCTGCCGATCATCACCTCGGTGTCCCGCGAGGTGTTCCGTCAGACCCCGCACATCCAGATGGAAGCGGCGCAGGCGCTGGGAGCCACCAAGTGGGAGGTGGTGCGGATGACCGTGCTGCCGTTCGGCCGCAGCGGTGTCATCGCCGCGTCGATGTTGGGGCTGGGCCGCGCGCTCGGCGAGACGGTGGCGGTGCTGATCATCTTGCGCTCGGCCGCGCGCCCGGGAAACTGGTCGCTGTTCGACGGCGGCTACACCTTCGCCTCCAAGATCGCCTCCGCCGCAGCCGAATTCAGCGAACCGCTGCCCACCGGCGCCTACATCGCCGCGGGATTCGCGCTGTTCGTCTTGACCTTCGTCGTCAACGCGCTGGCGCGGGCCATCGCCGGCGGGAAGGTCAACGGATGACGGCCAGCGTGTTCGACCGGCCGGTCAAGACCCAGGCGTTCCGGCCCGTGAGCTTCCGGCGGCGGATCACCAACAGCGCGGCCACCGTCTTCTTCGTCGCCTCCTTCCTCATCGCGCTGGTCCCGCTGGTCTGGGTGCTGTCGGTCGTGGTGGCCCGCGGCTGGTATGCGGTCACCCGGACCGGCTGGTGGACGCATTCGCTGCACGGCGTGCTACCGGAGCAGTTCGCCGGCGGCATCTATCACGCGCTGTACGGAACCGTGGTGCAGGCCGGGGTGGCCGCCCTGCTGTCCGTGCCGCTCGGGCTGATGACGGCCGTCTTCCTGGTGGAATACGGTTCCGGGCGGCTGGTGCGGCTGACGACCTTCATGGTCGACGTGCTCGCCGGGGTGCCCTCCATCGTGGCGGCGCTGTTCATCTTCAGCCTCTGGATCGCCACCCTGGGATTCCAGCAGAGCTCGTTCGCGGTGTCGCTGGCGCTGGTGCTGCTGATGCTGCCCGTGGTGGTGCGGTCCGCCGAGGAGATGCTGCGGCTGGTGCCCGACGATCTGCGGGAAGCCAGCTACGCGCTGGGCGTGCCTAAATGGAAGACCATCATGCGGATCGTGTTCCCGATCGCCATGCCCGGCATCGTCTCCGGGGTCTTGTTGTCGGTCGCCCGGGTCGTCGGCGAGACCGCCCCGGTGCTGGTGCTGGTCGGATACAGCCGGTCGATCAACGTCGACATCTTCCACGGCAACATGGCCTCCCTGCCGCTGCTGATCTACACCGAGCTCACCAACCCCGAACACGCCGGTTTCCTGCGCATCTGGGGTGCGGCGCTGAGCCTGATCATCATCGTCGCGGTGATCAACCTGATCGCTGCGGCGACCCGGTTCCTGGCGACCCGACGGCGCTGAGCGCGCTGGGTCAGGACTTCGAAGCGGCCTTCTTGGCCGGTGCCTTCTTGGCCGCGGTCTTCTTGGCGGCGGTCTTCTTCACGGCCGTTTTCTTGGCCGACGCCTTCTTGGCTGGAGCTTTTGCGCCACCGGAGCGCGCCTTGACGCTGGCCTCCAGCTTGGCCAGCAGGTCCGAGACGTCCTCGGTCTCGTCCAGCTCCTTGGGTTGCTCCTCGGTGGTAAACGCCTCTCCGCCTTCGAGTTTGGCGTCGACCAGCTCCTGCAGCTGCTCCTGGTAGGTGTCGTGGTAGCGGTCGGGGTTGAAGTCTTCGGCCATCGACTCCACGACCTGACCGGCCATCTTGAGTTCGGCCGGCTTGATCTCGACCTTCTTGTCCAGCACCGGGAAATCCGGGTCGCGGATCTCGTCGGGCCACAGCAAGGTGTGCACCACCATCACGTCGCGCTTCCCGAAGTCCTTGACGCGCAACGCCGCCAGCCGCGTCTTGTTGCGCAGCGTGAAGTGGACGATCGCCATCCGATCCGTCTCGGCGAGCGTCTTGGCCAGCAGCACATAGGATTTCGATGACTTGGAATCGGGCTCCAGGAAGTAGCTGCGGTCGAACAGCATCGGATCGACTTCGCTGGCCGGCACGAACTCCAGCACCTCGATCTCGCGGCTGCGCTCCTCGGGCAGGGTGGCGATGTCGTCGTCGGTGATGATGACCATCTGGCCGTCGTCGGATTCGTAGGCGCGGGCGATGTCGCGGTATTCGACGACCTCGCCGTCCAACTCGCACACGCGCTGATACCGGATGCGGCCGTTGTCCTTGGCGTGCACCTGATGGAACTTGATGTCGTGGTCCTGGGTGGCGCTGTACACCTTCACCGGGACGTTGACCAGTCCGAACGCAATCGAGCCCTTCCAGATGGAGCGCATGTAAGTCAGTATGCCCATACAGTTCGCCGGCTAACAGGACGCGGGGCCGTCGCGCCGCAGCTCGTGACCGCATCGAAGCCTGCCGGCGGGCTAGGGCCCGTTTGCCTGGGCGCGCAGCGCGGCGCGATCGGGGAGGTCCGCCCCGGCGCGGCCGACGGTCAGCGCCGACGACAGGCCGGCCGCCTCGAGCGCGGCCGTCAGGGCGTCGACGGGAATGTTGCGCAGGGCGGCTCGCCGGTCGGCGCCCAACACTCCCATTCCCCACAGCGCGTCGATCAGGCCGACCGTGAAGGCGTCGCCGGCGCCGACGGTGTCCACCACCCGCACCGGCCGGGCCGCCGCCCGCGCCTCGCCGGCCGCGCAGAACGCCAACGACCCGCGGGCGCCCATCGTCACGACGACGATCGCCGGCCCCGAGGCCAGCCAGCTTCTCGCGGTGCGTTCCGGTTGGTGATCGGGGTCGACCCACCTCAGGTCCTCGTCGCTGGCCTTGACGATGTCGCTGCGCTCCACCAGGTGCGCGATGCGCGCGCGGGCGAGCGTCGGGTCGGCGATCAGCGACGGGCGCACGTTGGGATCGAAGCTCACGGTGGCCGACACGTGGTACGCGTCGAGCAGCGCCGCGACGGCGAGGCAGCCGGGCTCGCGCACGGCGGCGATGGACCCGGTGTGCACCAACAGCGGCGGCGCGGCCTCGGGCGTACCGGCGAGCCGCCAATCCAGGTCGAATGTGTAGGTAGCCGTGCCATCCTCACCGATCGTCGCGCGCGCGGTCGGCGTGCGGCGCGCCGACGTGCTTCCCGGAACCAGCTGGACGCCAGCGGATGTGAGGTGTTCGGTGATGCGCCGCCCGGCTTCGTCGTCGGCGATGTGGGTCAAGAAGTCGATTTCGTGGCCGAGGCGGGCGAGCCCGACCGCGACGTTGAGCGGGCTGCCGCCGACATGCTCCGCGATTCCGCGCTCGGCGTCACCGGGGTTTTCGACCCTGTCGATCAGCGCCTCGCCGATCACCAGCCCGCGGGCCATAACCTCACCCCTCGCCAGACGACGTACGTTGACACTATGAGTGCGACGGCGGCGCCCCTGGTGCGGCTGACCAACGCCGAGAAGGTGCTGTACCCCGCCACCGGTACCACGAAGCGCGACGTCTTCGACTATTACACCCGGATCGCCGAGGTGATGATCCCGCACGTCGCGGGGCGCCCGGCCACCCGCAAGCGCTGGCCCAACGGCGTCGAGCAGGATTCGTTTTTCGAAAAACAACTGGCCTCGTCGGCGCCGGACTGGCTGCCGCGCGCCAGCGTGACGCACCGGTCCGGCACCACGACGTATCCGATCATCGACACCCCGGAGGGGTTGGCCTGGATCGCGCAACAGGCCGCCCTGGAAGTGCACGTGCCCCAGTGGCGATTCGTCGCCGAGTGGACGCGCAGCAAGGCCGAGGAGCTCAAGCCCGGCCCGGCCACCCGCCTGGTGTTCGACCTGGACCCCGGCGAAGGCGTGACCATGGCGCAGCTGTGCGAGGTGGCCCACGCCGTCCGCGATCTGATGGACGGGATCGGGTTGACGCTGTTCCCGCTCACCAGCGGCAGCAAGGGCCTGCACCTGTACGCGCCGCTGGCGGAGCCGGTGAGCAGCAAGGGCGCCACGGTGTTGGCGAAACGGGTTGCCCAGCAACTGGAGCAGTCGATGCCCAAGCTGGTCACGTCGACCATGACCCGCAGCCTGCGGGCGGGAAAGGTGTTCCTCGACTGGAGCCAGAACAACGGATCCAAGACGACCATCGCACCGTATTCGTTGCGCGGACGCGAACATCCTACGGTCGCGGCGCCCCGCACCTGGGCGGAGATCGGCGATCCGGAGCTGCGCCAGCTGCGCTACGACGAGGTGCTGGAGCGGGTGGCGCGCGACGGCGATCTGCTGGCGGCCCTCGACCAGGACGTCGCCGTCCCGGACCGGCTGAGCAAGTACCGCAGTATGCGGGACGCGTCGAAAACCCCAGAGCCGGTTCCGCGGACCAAACCCACCACCGGACAAGGCAATTCGTTCGTCATCCAGGAGCACCACGCCCGCCGTCTGCATTATGACTTTCGGCTGGAACGTGACGGCGTGCTGGTGTCGTGGGCGGTGCCGAAGAACCTGCCCGAAACCACCTCGGTGAACCACCTGGCGGTGCACACCGAGGATCATCCGCTGGAATACGCCACCTTCGAGGGCAACATCCCCAAAGGGGAGTACGGCGCCGGGAAGGTGATCATTTGGGACGCCGGCACCTACGAGGCGGAGAAGTTCCTGGAGGACGAGGTCATCGTCAACCTGCACGGCAGCAAGGTCTCCGGCCGCTACGCGCTGATTCAAACGAACGGCAACCAGTGGCTGGCGCACCGGATGAAGGAGCAGAAGGCCTTCGACTTCGACGGGATCGCGCCCATGCTCGCCACCCACGGCTCGATCGCGGCGCGCAAGGCGGGCCAATGGGCCTTCGAAGGCAAATGGGACGGTTACCGGCTGTTGGTCGAGATCGACCACGGCGACCTGCGGGTGCGGTCCCGGCGGGGCCGCGAGGTGACCAACGAGTATCCCCAATTGCGGGCGCTGGCAGCCGATCTCGCCGACCACCACGTGGTCCTCGACGGCGAGGCCGTCGTCTTGGACGCGCACGGGGTGCCGAGCTTTCACGCGATGCAGAACCGGGGGCGGGGGAGCCGGGTGGAATTCTGGGCGTTCGACCTGCTGTACCTGGACGGCCGGTCGTTGCTGCGGGCGCGCTACCAGGACCGCCGAAAGCTGTTGGAAACGCTGGCCAGTGGCGGCGGCCTCATCGTCCCCAAGTTGTTGCCGGGCGACGGCAAGCAGGCCCTGGAGCATTCCCGCAAGCACGGTTGGGAGGGCGTGGTCGCCAAGAAGCGCGACTCCACCTATCAGCCCGGCCGCCGCTCGGCGTCGTGGATCAAGGACAAACATTGGAACACCCAGGAAGTCGTGATCGGCGGGTGGAAGGCCGGGGAGGGCGGGCGCAGCAGTGGCATCGGCTCACTGCTGATGGGCATCCCGACCGACGGGGGCCTGCACTTCGCCGGGCGGGTTGGGACCGGCTTCACCGAACGCGACCTGGCCAACCTGAAGAAGACCCTCGCGCCGCTGCACACCGACCGATCCCCGTTCGACCCGCCCCTTCCCCGCAGCGAGGCCCGCGGCGTGACGTACGTCGAGCCCGTGCTGGTGGGCGAGGTGCGCTATAGCGAGTGGACCCCGGATGACCGGTTGCGCCAATCGAGTTGGCGCGGGCTGCGGCCGGACAAGGATCCGAGTGAGGTGGTGCGCGAATGAAATGGGTGACCTACGCCGACGCCGACGTTGAACGCACCGGGGTGCTCTCCGGTGACGCCATCCACGCCATGCCCGCGGGCGTGACGCTGCTCGAGCTGATCGGGCGCGGCGCCGACGGCTTGCGCGCGGCGGGCGAGGAGGCGCTGCGCGTCGCGGCGCCGGTGCCCGTGAATGGGGTGCGGCTGCTGGCGCCGATCCCGCGCCCACCGTCCATCCGCGACTCGTTGTGCTTTCTGGATCACATGCGCAACTGCCAGGCGGCGCTGGGCGCCGGGCGGACGCTCGCCGACACCTGGTATCGCATTCCGGCGTTCTACTTCGCCTGCCCTGCAACCGTTTTGGGCCCCTACGACGACGCGCCGACCGCGCCCGGAAGCGCGTGGCAGGACTTCGAATTGGAGATCGCCGCGGTCATCGGCACCGGCGGGCGGGACCTTTCGGTCGACGAGGCCGAACGGGCCATCATCGGCTACACCATCTTCAACGACTGGTCGGCGCGGGACCTGCAGCAAATGGAGAGCCAACTGGGGATCGGCCAGGGCAAGGGCAAGGACAGCGGCGTCACGCTGGGCCCGTACCTGGTGACGCCGGACGAGCTCGAGCCGTATCGACGAAACGGCAAGTTGGATCTGCAGGTCACCGCCCTGGTCAACGGCGCCGTGATCGGATCGGGTTCGACCGCCCAAATGGATTGGAGCTTCGGCGAAGTCATCTCCTACGCCTCGCGCGGCGTGACGCTCGCCCCCGGCGACGTCATCGGGTCGGGCACCGTGCCGACCTGCACGCTGGTCGAGCACCTGAACCCGTCGGCGCTGGACGCGTTCCCCGGCTGGCTGCACGACGGTGACGTCGTCACGCTGCAAGTCCAGGGACTCGGCGAGACCCGGCAGACCGTGCGCGCCAGCGGCGCGCCGCACCCGTTGGCGGCCCGGCCCAACCCGGACGCCGCGCCCGGCGCGCCCCGGGTGAACCGCGCGCCGGCGAAGGTGCCCTACACCCGCGGCCTGCACCTGGTCGCCGACCGGGTGTGGGCCTGGACGCTGCCGGACGGCGGCTACGGCTGGAGCAACGCCGGGCTGGTCGCCGGCGATGGGGCGTCGCTGCTCGTCGACACCCTGTTCGACCTGGCGCTGACCCGCGAAATGCTCACCGCCATGCGAGATCTCACCTCGACGGCACCCATCACTGACGCGCTGATCACGCACTCCAACGGGGACCACACCCACGGCAATCAACTGCTCGACGCCTCGGTGCGGATCATCGCCGCGCGGGGCACGGCCGAGGAGATCGCGCACGGCATGGCGCCTGAGATGCTGGCGATGGCGCAGACCGCGAACCTCGGGCCGGTCGCGACGCCCTACACGCGAGACCGGTTCGG
Organism: Mycobacterium sp. E3339; assembly: GCF_001666915.1. Taxonomy (NCBI): domain Bacteria; kingdom Bacillati; phylum Actinomycetota; class Actinomycetes; order Mycobacteriales; family Mycobacteriaceae; genus Mycobacterium; species Mycobacterium sp. E3339. Next base: position 13,150 of record NZ_LZIZ01000258.1, read on the forward strand.
GCACTTCGACTTCAGCGGCATCACGGTGCGCAACGCCGATCAGACCTTCGAGCGGGACCTGACCATCGAGGTGGGCGGGCGGCGCGTCGAACTGCTGAACCTGGGTCCGGCGCACACCGCCGCGGATTCGGTGGTGCACGTGCCCGATGCCGGGGTGCTGTTCGGCGGCGACCTGTTGTTCATCGGCTGCACCCCGATCGTGTGGGCCGGCCCGATCGCCAACTGGATCACCGCGTGCGACACCATGATCGGGCTCGACGCGCCGACGGTGGTGCCCGGCCACGGGCCCGTCAGCGACCCGGACGGAATCCGCGCCGTCCGTGGGTATCTCGCGCATGTGTCCGAACAGGCCGAGGCCGCTTATCGCCGCGGCCTGTCGTGGTCCGAGGCGGCGGACACCATCGACCTCGGCGAGTACGGGACCTGGCTGGACGCGGAGCGCGTCGTCGTCAACGTCTACCAGCGTTACCGCGAACTGGACCCCGAGACCCCGCAGCTGGAGGTGATGGCCTTGCTGGTGATGCAGGCCGAGTGGCTGGCCAAGCGGGGCGCCGGCTAAACCCGAACGGCCCGAACGAAATTGATCGTGGTCGCCGGAACCTGCTGGGCCGTCGGCCCCAGATCGGGCAGCCCCGCGGCGGCGAACAGATCGGTCAGCCGGGATTGGGTGGTGTCCCACCCGTTGTCGTGCAGATGCGCGGCGACGTCGGTGTGCTCGCCCGGGTACGTCAACTTGCCAAGGTCCATGTCGAGTCCCCATCGTCGCCAGCCCTCGTTCATCAGCCGGGCTTGTTCCTGGGCCTCCGGCGAAGTCCCGGTCACCGTTCCGTAGTCGGCGGCGAACCGGCTGCCCTCGGCGGACAGCGGGATGATGGAATCCAGCAACCGAACCTCGGCCTCCGGGGGCAGCCATCCGATCAGCACCCCCTCGGCGAGCCATGCGGTGGGATGGGCCGGATCGAAGCCCTCGTCCTGAAGCGCCGCCGGCCAATCCTCGCGCAGATCGATCCCGACCTCGCGAAGCTTGGCGGTGGGCGCCGCCCCGATCGCCGACATCGTCGCGGCCTTGAACGCGATCACCTCGGGCTGATCGATCTCGTACACGATCGTTCCGATCGGCCAGCGCAGCCGGTAGGCGCGCGAATCCAGACCCGACGCCACGATCACCACCTGCAGCAGCCCCGCTTCGCCGGCGGCGGCGAGGTAGTCGTCGAAATACCGCGCGCGGGCCGCGAACGTGTCGACCATCCGGGCGAAGCCCACGGTCCGCTCGAGTTCGTCGGGATCCAGTTCACCGCTGGCCAGCTTGGTGAAGACGTCCAACCCGACGGCACGCACCAAGGGTTCGGCGAAGTCATCCGTGATCACCGGCTGCGGCCGCTTGCTCGCGGCGGCCCGGGCGGCGGCGACCATGGTGGCCGTCGCTCCCACGCTGTTGGCCAGGTCCCAGCTGTCACCTTCGGTTCGCGCCATGGTTCTCCTTCGACGTCGCGGCAAAACCACCGTATGCCCCTTCCGTGAACTTCCGCGTCGCTACGGTTTCTCCCATGCCCGCAGTGGAATTGGAAACCCTCGAAGACGACATCGCCCTCGTCACCCTGAACCGGCCCGAGCGTCTCAACGCCATCGACGGATCGCTGATCGACGGCGTGCACACCGCCCTGGCCGAACTCGCCGCCGGCGAGTTCAGGGCCGCGATCCTGACCGGCGCCGGTCGCGGATTCTGCGCGGGTGCCGACCTGAGCGGCACCGGCGAGCCGTGGACCAAGCCCAGGCCGTCGACCCCGCCGTTCAAGGTCAACTACGACTCCCAGGTCCGGCTCGCCGACCTGTTCGTCCGGATCTACGAGTTGCCCATTCCGGTGGTCGCCGCGGTCAACGGCGTCGCCGTCGGGGGAGGGCTGGCGTTCACACTGGTCTCCGATGTCCGGGTCGCGTCCGAGCAGGCCAGGTTCGGGTCCGCGTTCATCAAGGCGGGCTTCTCGTCGATGGACATGGGCACCAGCTACCTCCTGCCGAAGATCGTCGGCGCGGGGGTGGCGCGCGAACTCATGCTGTCCGGACGGATCATCGACGCGGCCGAGGCCTACCGCATCAAGTTGGTGCACGAGGTGGTGGCCGCCGACGAGCTGATGGCGGCCGCGCTGAAGGTGGCCCGCTCGATCGCCGATAACAACGCCTACGGCGTGTGGCAGACCAAGATCGGCCTCAACGCGGCGCTGGACGCGCCGAGCTTGCGCCACGCCATCGAGATCGAGAACCGCACCCAGATCCTCAGCGGTTTCACCAACAATCCCGTCGAGGCGGCCATGGCGCACCGGGAGAAACGGGCCCCGAAGTGGGACCCGCTATAAGCGGCCGGGTTTGATGGCGGCGGCCCGCTCCGCCCGGCCTGATGGCGGCCGCGCTCGCGACCGCCGCTAGACCTTCGCGATCACGTTCTCGGCGAACATCTCCAGATTGCGGATCTTGGTCTCCAGCGGCTCGGTGTCCTTGCCCTTGATGTAGGGAATGCGGAAGCCGACGATGGCGTCGGTGACGCCCTTGTCCTCGAGGCGTTTGATGCCGTCGACGGTGTAGGCGTCGACCGAGATGACGTGAATCTGGAACGGCCCGGTCTTGCCGGCTTCCTCCCGATACCGCTTGAGCTTGGCGATCAGCCCGTCGAGTTCCTCCGGGTCCCCGCCGCCGTGCATCCAGCCGTCCAGCCGCGCGGCGCGGCGCAGCGCCGCGTCGGCGTGCCCACCGATCAGGATCGGGATCGGCTGGGTGGGCGCCGGCGTCATCTTGGTCTTCGGGATGTCGTAGAACTCGCCGTGGAACTCGAAGTAGTCACCCGTGGTGAGGCCCTGAATGATCTCGATGCATTCGTCCATGCGCTTGCCGCGCTTGGCGAACGGGACACCCAGCAGCTCGTAGTCCTCCGGCCAGGGGCTGGTGCCGACGCCGAAACCCACCCGGTTGTTGGTCATCGCCGCCAACGAGCCGATCTGCTTGGCCACCAGCGCCGGCGGCCGGATGGGCAGCTTGAGGACGAAGAAATTGAAGTGCAACTTCGTCGTCACCGCGCCCAAAGCCGCTGTCAGCACGAAGGTTTCGATGAACTCCTTGCCGTCCAGAAATTCGCGGTCGCCGTCCGGCGTGTACGGGTACTTCGAGTCGGACTCGAAGGGATAGGCGATGCTGTCGGCGATCGTCATCGCGTGATAACCCGCCGCCTCGGCCGCCTGGGCCAGCGGGATGTAGTACCGGTGGTCGGTCATCGCCTCCGCGTAGGTGAACCGCACGTCATCCGCCTTCCTGGAACGGGTCTTCACACGAGATTAGAACGTGTTCTAGTTCTACCCGTGCGCGGGTTCCCAGACAATAAGGCGTCAGAGCTGGTTTTCGGGGCCGATGACCGCCCACACCGTCTTGCCGGACGAGGTGGGGGTGCTGCCCCACGCCCGGGACAACGCATCGACGATCGCCAGGCCGGAGACGTCGATGCCGGGGCCCGGCGACGGCAGCCGCAGGGCTGGGGCGTGGCTGCTGTCGGACACCGCGATGGTCGCGGTCGCGCCGTGGCTCTCGATCCGCATCACGGGCATGCTCGCGGTGTGCTCCAGCACGTTCTCGACGAACACGTTGACCACGACTAGCGCGACGGGGATGAGCGTGGACTGCGACCAGGCGGTCAGCCATTCGCGGACCAGGCGCCGTGATTCGCGCAGGCTGGTCAGGTCGGCGGGCAGCTGCGCGTCGGCGCGGCGCACCGCACGCCGGCTCTGCTGACCCAGTGCCTTCATCGCCGCCTTCTCGGTCGAGTAGACCGGCATGAAGTAGGCGACGCCGCTGCGGGCGATCGCCTCGCGGGTGCCGCGGTGCGCGCAGACCAACACGATCGGCACATTGGGGTTGCTGCGGACTTGCCAGTGCGCCCCGATGAAGGTCGACCACGCCAGTTCGGCTATCACCTTGAGCGCCGAGATGTTGACGACGACGGCGGCGGGTTCGTCCAGCGTGGCCTGCAGGATGTGGTCGCGCAGGGCCGCGGAGTTGGTGGTGTCGAGCACGCCGTCGACGGTCAGCACGGTGACCGATTCGTCCGTCCGCGTCGCGACGGCCAGCGTGCTGGGGGACTCAGCTACCGAGCTCGCCACCGCGACCCCTCTCCATGGCCGGACCGCGTGGTGTCGAGGCGCTCGAATACCCGGGCGGGCGACGACGGATGGGACGTCGCAACGCGGCTGCCCACCTGGGTCCTGCCGTCGGGTTCCATCGCTGCTCCTCGAATCGCTGCCGGGCCGACTGCTTGAGTATCCGCCCTCAGCGGCAAAAGTCTAATTCGGGTGCAGCGGCCAAGACGCCAACGGAAAGAGCAGCCCACGGGCGCGGCGCCCCGAGCGCGCGACGCAGGGGGCGCGGTATGAGTGAGGCGCGTGCGAGTCCCCACCCGTTCGAGGCCCCCGCCTCTACCGCACCGAACATATCGTTCGAATTCGCTGCGCAGCACGCGCACTCGCCGGGGTTACCCCGTCGCGGGGGTCCCCAAACGCCCGGAAAATATCGCGATAAGCAGGCGAAAAGGGGTCAGCGGGATGCGTACGGCGGCGCGCCCACGCCGGCGATCGAGTGCGTGCCCCACGGCGTTTGTTCGACGATGCGCGCGGCGGCGCTGCGCCGGCCGACCGTCAGCGTCGCGGTCCTTGCTTGCTTGAGCGCATCGTCGGGCAGCGGCCGCGACGGCGAACCGGACACCGTTCCCTGCCAGTGGTAGCGGCCGTCGATCGGGTCGAGATGGCCGGCGAGCCGCACCCGGACCGGATGACGCGCGCCGGCGATCTCCAGCGTCGCCGCCCCGTCATAGGTGTCGTCGCGCTCGGGTGCGCTCGCCGACACGTCGAAGACCGCCGCGGCCGCGGGAGGCCGGTCGGGTGCCAGCTGGGCGCGGTCGTTGAACACCCGCAGGCTGCTGGCGCGCACCTCGATGCGGCTGCTGGACGTGCGCTCCATCAGCCGCAGGCACTCGGCGAGGTAGCGGGCCTGCGCGTCGGTGTCGGGGCCGGTGAGGAAGAAGTAGTTGGGAAATCCGCACACCGCCACCCCGTAGAACGGCTCCATGCCGTCGCGCCACGCCCGCCGGAGGGTCAGCCCGCCGGAACCGACGAGGGCTCGATCGGGCAGTTCGTCGGCGATCGAGAACCCGGTGCCGTAGACGATCGCGTCGAGGTGGTGCTCGACGCCGTCGCGGCTGCGCAGGCCCGTCGCGGTCACCGCGTCGATCGCCGAACTGGCCACCTTGACCGTTGGGCGCGCCGGCCGGATGCGGCGCCGCAGCCAGCGTTTGGCGCGGGTCGGCCACCGCGGGAGTTCGGTGACAACGCGGCGCGGCGAGTGCGCGAAGACGGTGACCGACGCCGCCGATTCGATCAGCCCGCGGATGTGGTGGCCGGCCGTGGCGTCGACGCCGACGACGGCGATGCGCTTGCCGGACGCATCGAAATCCGGGTCCCAGGCGGCGGCGTGAAACGACGCGCCAAGGAACTCATCGCGGCCCGCGATGTCCGGCAGCCAGGGCACGAACGGCGCCGGGCCGGCGGCGACGACGGCCCGCGCCTGCACGTCCTCCCCGTCGGCCGTGGTCAACAGCCAGGTATCGGTGGCGTCGTCGAACGTGCATTGGACCGCCGAGGGGACGACGACGAAGTCGGTGAGGCCGGCCGCCAGCAACGCCGAGCGGGGGCCGTCGGGCGCGCCGAGGACGGCGATCGGGTGGCGGGGCTCGCCGGGGCCGGGCGGCCGCGTCACAGAAACCTGCTGCGCTTCCAGCCGCGGCGTGCGAGGGGGCCCAGCAGCCCCACTTCGGTCAGGAACGCCGCCAGCGGGGCGAAGCCGGCGACCTGCATGTCGCGGCGATGCGGGCTGGTCCGCGCGGCCCGCCGCGCCCGCTTCGGGTCCAGGCCCGTGCGCGCGTACGGGATGGGGTTGCTGAACAGGTAATTGAAGAAGTACCCGCCCAGCCCGTTGATGTTGGCCATGAACCACCGGTTGAGGCGCGGCATCTCGGCGACGCGCTTGCGCGCGCCGTCGCGGGCGAACTGGATGTGGCGCGCTTCCTCGGTGACGTGAATTCGCATGAGCCGCTGGATGATCGGCTGTAACTCCGGGTCGTCCATCATCTGCCGCTGCAGCGAATCGAAGATCTCCTCACCGATCAGCGCCGCCACCCACAGCATCGAGCCGCGCTGGAAGGCCAGGGGCAGCGCGTTGATGATCGTGCGGTGAAACCGCCCGGGGCGCACCGGCTTTGCGCCAATGCGCTCGATGGCCTTACCGAACATGACCATGTGTCGGGTCTCGTCGCCGAGCTCGGTCAGCTTGTAGTGCGTCGACCGGCTGGTCGGGTCCTCGTGCAGGATCGTCCGCAGCAACGACTGATTGAGCATGTTCTCGAACCAGATCCCGGCCGACAGGGTGTTGACCAACTCCTGACGCGACAGCTCGATCTGCTGTTCGCGGGTCATCTCGTCCCACATCGGCGTGCCGTACAGCGACACCAGCCGAGGCGGCAGGTAGAACTTGTCGGGATCCAGCGGGGCGTCCCAGTCGATGTCGACGACCGGCTCGTAAGACTTCTTGACCGAGCCCTTCAGCAGACGCTCCGAGAACTCCTCCCGGCTGGGCCCATCCGGTTTTACCGCAGTAGTCATTCTCGCTGGCGTCCCTTCATTGGGTGCTGCAGACGGTACCCATGGTACTGGGTACTTTTGGTCCCGACTAGGCCCTTTCGATATCGATTCGGCAATCTGGGCTCAGCGAGGAGGAGGTTTTCGTGGGCCGGCACATCCACGTCATCGGCATCGGCGCCGGCGACCCCGACTACCTGACCGTCCAGGCGATCGAGGCGCTCAACGACACCCAGGTGTTCTTCGCGATGGACAAGGGCGAGCGCAAGAGCGACCTGGTGGCGCTGCGCCGGGCCGTCTGCGCCCGATTCATCCGCGAGCCCGGCTACCGCTTCGTCGAGCTGCCCGACCCCGAACGGGCGACCGACGCCGACTACCGCGAGGCGGTTTCGGACTGGCACGCGGCGCGGGCGCGGGTCTGGGCAGCGGCCATCGCCGCCGAACTGGGACCCGACGGCGTCGGCGCCTTCCTGGCCTGGGGCGATCCCTCGCTCTACGACAGCGCGCTGCGCATCCTGGACGCCGTCGGTGCGCAGCTCGACTTCACCTTCGACGTCATCCCCGGAATCACCGCGGTGCAGGCGCTGACCGCCCGGCACCGCATCCCGCTCAATGAGGTCGGCGAGCCGGTCCTGATCACCACCGGCAGGAAGCTGCGCGCGCACGGGCTGGCCGGCTCCGCGGTCGTCATGCTCGACGCCGAGTGCTCCTTTGCGGCGTGCCCGCCCGACACCCGGATCTGGTGGGGCGCCTACCTGGGCACCGACGACGAGCTGTTGGTGGCGGGAACGATCGGCGAGGTCGCGACGCGCATCGCGGAGCTGCGGGCGCAAGCCCGCGCGCGGCACGGCTGGATCATGGACACCTATTTACTGCGACCGGCAGACTGAAGAGCGTGCCCGAACTGCCCGAGGTCGAAGCGCTGGCCGACCATCTGCGCCGCCACGCCGTCGGCCTGACGATCGGACGCGTCGACGTCGGCGCGCTGTCCGTGCTGAAAACCTTCGACCCACCCATCAGCGCGCTGCACGGCCAAACCGTGACGGGAGCCCACCGCTGGGGCAAGTACCTCGGACTGCAGGCCGGCGAGCTGTACCTGATCGCACACCTGTCGCGGGCGGGGTGGTTGCGGTGGTCGGAAAAGCTGGCCGCCGCGCCGCTACGACCGGGTAAGGGCCCGATCGCGCTGCGCGTGCACCTGGGCACGCCCGGCGAGGCGCCCGGTTTCGACCTCACCGAGGCCGGCACCCAAAAGCGGCTGGCCGTCTGGCTCGTCGACGATCCGCAGCTGGTGCCGGGGATCGCCGCCCTCGGGCCCGACGCGCTGGAACTCAGCGCCGACGACCTCGCCGGCCTGTTGGCCGGAAACACCGGGCGGATCAAGACCGTCATCACGGATCAGAAGGTGATCGCCGGCATCGGCAACGCCTACAGCGACGAAATCCTGCACGTCGCCAAGATCTCCCCGTTCGCCACCGCGGGCAAGCTGACCGACGAGCAGCTCGCCACGCTGCACGACGCGATGGTGTCGGTGCTGCGCGACGCGGTGACCCGCTCCGTGGGCCAGGGGGCGGCCACGCTCAAGGGCGAGAAGCGTTCCGGCCTGCGGGTGCACGCCCGCACCGGCCTGCCCTGCCCGGTGTGCGGGGACACCGTGCGCGAAGTTTCCTTCGCGGACAAGTCTTTTCAGTACTGCCCCACCTGCCAGACCGGGGGCAAGGTGCTGGCCGACCGGCGGATGTCGCGGCTGCTCAAGTAGGCGGCGGCCCGCGAGTTGACACCTGTCGATATGCTGCCCGGGTGACTCGTCAGAAGATCCTCATCACGGGAGCCAGCTCCGGACTGGGCGCCGGCATGGCTCGCGCCTTCGCCGCCAAGGGCCGCGACTTGGCGCTGTGCGCCCGGCGCACCGACCGGCTCGACGAGCTGAAAGCCGAACTGTCGCAAAAGTATCCGGGCATCAAGATCGCCGTGGCCGCGCTGGACGTCAACGACCATGAGCAGGTGCCCAAGGTCTTCGGCGAACTGCGCGACGAGCTCGGCGGGATCGATCGGATCATCGTCAACGCCGGCATCGGCAAGGGCGCGAAGCTCGGCTCGGGCAAGCTGTGGGCCAACAAGGCCACCATCGAGACCAATCTGGTGGCCGCACTGGTGCAGATCGAGACCGCGCTGGAAATGTTCAACGACGCGGGCTCGGGCCACCTGGTGCTGATCTCCTCGGTGCTCGGCAACAAGGGGGTGCCGGGCGTCAAGGCCGCCTACGCCGCGAGCAAGGCCGGGCTGAGCTCGCTGGGTGAATCCCTGCGCGCCGAATACGCCAAGGGCCCCATCAAGGTTTCCGTCATCGAGCCCGGCTATATCGAGTCGGAGATGACCGCCAAGTCCAACAGCACAATGCTGATGGTGGACAACGAGACTGGTGTGAACGCGCTCGTCGCCGCCATGGAACGCGAGCCCGGCCGGGCGGCGGTGCCATGGTGGCCGTGGGCCCCGCTGGTGCAGGTGATGCGGGTGCTGCCGCCCCCGCTCACCAAGTGGTTCGCCTAGCTGGTGCGGCCGCGTTCGGTCCGGTAGCGGCGGACCAGCGCGTCGGTCGAGCTGTCCGACTGCGGCGCCGGTGAGTCGTCCGACGTGATCACCGGCAGCAGCGCCTTGGCCTGCGTCTTGCCCAGCTCGACGCCCCACTGATCGAACGAATCGATGCCCCACACCACGCCCTCGGTGAAGACCTGGTGCTCATAGAGCGCGATCAGCTGGCCCAGCACCGACGGCGTGAGGCGGTCGGCCAGGATCGAGGTCGTCGGCCGGTTGCCGGGCATCACCTTGTGCGGCACGATGTCGGCCGGCGTGCCTTCGTCGGCGATCTCCTCGGCGGTCTTGCCGAACGCCAGCACCTGCGTCTGGGCGAAGAAGTTGCTCATCAGCAGGTCGTGCATGCTGCCGGTGCCCTCGACGGTGGGCAGGTCGTCGAGGGGCTGGCTGAAGCCGATGAAGTCGGCCGGCACCAACCGGGTGCCCTGGTGCAGCAATTGGTAGAACGCATGCTGGCCGTTGGTTCCCGGCTCGCCCCAGAAGATTTCGCCGGTGTCGGTGGTGACGGGCGTGCCGTCGGCGCGGGTGGATTTGCCGTTGGACTCCATGGTCAGCTGTTGCAGATACGCGGCGAACCGCGCCAGGTCGTTGGAGTAGGGCAGCACCGCGCGTGACTGCGCGCCCATGAAGTTCGAGTACCACAGCCCGATCAGCCCCAGCAGCGCGGGCGCGTTCGATTCCAGCGGGGCGGTCTTGAAATGCCGGTCCACGATGTGGAATCCGGACAGGAAATCGGCGAAGGCCTCCTTACCGATGGCCGCCATCACCGACAGGCCGATCGCCGAATCGACCGAGTACCGTCCGCCGACCCAGTCCCAGAAGCCGAACATGTTGTCGGTGTTGATGCCGAAGTCGTCGACCAGGCGCTTGTTGGTGGAAACCGCCACGAAGTGCTTGGACACCGCGGCGTCGCCGAGGGCGTCGGTGAGCCAGCGGCGCGCGGCGGTCGCGTTGGTCAGCGTTTCCAGTGTGGAGAACGTTTTCGATGCGACGATGAAAAGCGTTGTGGCAGGGTCTAAGTCGGCCAGGGTGGCGATCAGGTCGGCCGGGTCGACGTTGGAGACGAACCGGGCCGAAATCCCGGCGTCGGCGTAGTGGCGCAGCGCCTGGTAGACCATCACCGGACCCAGATCCGAACCGCCGATGCCGATGTTGACCACCGTGCTGATTCTTTTCCCGGTCGCCCCGGTCCATTCACCGCTGCGTAACCGGTCGGTGAAGTCGCCCATCCGGTCGAGTACCTCGTGCACGTCCTCGACCACGTTGTGGCCGTCGACGATCAGCTCGGCGTCCCGGGGCAGCCGCAGCGCGGTGTGCAGCACCGCCCGGTCCTCCGAGACGTTGATGTGGGCGCCGGCGAACATCTCGTCGCGACGCTCTTCGAGGTTAGCCGTCCGTGCCAGATCGATCAGTAGCCGCAGCGTCTCTCGGGTGATGCGGTGTTTGCTGTAGTCGATGTAGAGGTCGCCCACCGAGACGGTGAGGTCGCGGCCGCGGTCGGGATCCTCGTCGAACAACTGGCGCAGATGGGTCGCGCCGATTTGTTCGTGATGCCTGCGCAGGGCGTCCCACGCTGGGGTGGCGGTGATGTCGGGGAGGCTTTGCAGGGAGGTCATGCTTTCGACCCTAGTGACGGTCGCAAGCGCGGCGTAGCCGGGCGCGGTGGGCCGTCACCATTGAAGCTAGTGACGGTCGCAAGCGCGGCGTTGGGGGCACCTCCCGCTTGCGGGGGACCGGGCGCGGCGGGCCGTCACCATTGAACCTAGTGACGGTCGCAAGCGCGGCGTTGGGGGCACCTCAGTGGCCGAGCCGGCCCCTGCCCAACCTCAGCAGCAGGATCGCGAGGTCCTTGCCGTCGGGACCCAGCTCGCTGTAGCGCTCGATCACCTTCATCTCGCGGCTGTGCACGAGCCGCGTGCCGCCGGACGCCATCCGTACCTTGCCGATCGCCTGCGAAACCTCGGTGCGCCGCTTCACCGCGGCGAGGATCTCGGCGTCCAACCGGTCGATCTCGTGGCGCAGGTCGTCGATGCTCAACTCTTCGGCGGCGGTCTGTGGGGTTTCCACCGTGTCAACCTTCATCTCTGCTAACTCCGCATTGTCGGGATGTGGGGGTTGTGGTCTCATCCGGTTTCGGGCCTCACAAAAGAGACGAGCCCCGATTTCGCCGAAGCGGACCACGGGGCTCTGGTGAAGCAGCTAGACCACGGGGACCGCGAACCGGTACCCGTAGAAAAATCGGCGGCAGTTCGGGGTGAAGGCCTGCCGACGGCACTGCGCGTTGAGCACAAAACGAGTGTGCCACTAAAAACGGCTTACACGCAAAAATGTATGCGTGAACTGGTGATTACATCCGGGCGCCGCGCGGCGTCCGAGGCCGCCTTCCGCGGGCGCCGCGGTGGCGTGCCGTTCTGGATTCCCTTAACAATGCGCGAAGTTCGCGCCCATTTCGATTCCACCCCGTCAGCGCCCGCGAGAAACTCGGATGCGTTTAGCGCGGCTTTTTGTACTCGCGTGTAATTGCGTCGCCAATTTGAAAGGGCCGAGCATTACCACGCGAAACACGCCATTTCCGATGGGCGGATTTGGCGGGCGAAGGCCGCTCGTGGCACTAGCCTGGTCTCACGCCTGGGCGCGTTGCGTCGGTGGGCGGCGGTAAGTTTGGACCAACATGAGTGTGTACGTAACCGATCCCAATCTGGCCTCCGAAGCAGATCAGCTGCTGGAAGGCCTCAACCCGCAACAGCGCCAGGCGGTGGTGCACGAGGGTTCGCCGCTGCTGATCGTGGCCGGGGCGGGCTCGGGCAAGACCGCGGTGCTCACCCGCCGCATCGCCTACCTGATCGCGGCGCGCGGAGTCGGGGTCGGCCAGATCCTGGCCATCACCTTCACCAATAAGGCCGCCGCGGAGATGCGCGAGCGGGTGGTGCGCCTGGTGGGCAACCGGGCCCGCGCCATGTGGGTGTCCACCTTCCACTCGACGTGTGTGCGGATCCTGCGCAACCAGGCGTCGTTGATCGAGGGCCTCAACTCCAACTTCTCCATCTACGACGCCGACGATTCCCGCCGGCTGCTGCAGATGATCGGGCGGGACATGGGGCTCGACATCAAGCGCTACTCGCCCCGGCTGCTGGCCAACGCCATCTCCAATCTGAAGAACGAGCTGATCGATCCCGCGGACGCCGTGGCCAAACTGACGGATGAGTCCGACGACCTGGTTCGCACCGTGGCCTCCGTGTACGGCGAATACCAGCGGCGGCTGCGCGCGGCCAACGCGTTGGACTTCGACGACCTGATCGGCGAAACCGTCGCCGTGCTGCGGGCCTTCCCGCAGATCGCCCAGCACTACCGGCGCCGATTCCGCCATGTCCTCGTCGACGAATACCAGGACACCAACCATGCGCAGTACGTCCTGGTGCGCGAACTCGTCGGTCACGGCGTCACGGAATCGGCCGACGATGTGCCCCCGGCGGAGTTATGTGTGGTCGGCGACGCCGATCAGTCGATCTATGCCTTCCGCGGCGCCACCATCCGCAACATCGAGGACTTCGAGCGCGACTACCCGGACGCGACAACCATTCTGCTGGAACAGAATTACCGCTCGACGCAGAACATCCTCTCGGCGGCCAACTCGGTGATCGCCCGCAACTCCGGGCGCCGGGAGAAACGGCTGTGGACCGACGCCGGCGCCGGCGAGTTGATCGTCGGCTACGTCGCGGACAACGAGCACGACGAGGCCAGGTTCGTCGCCGAGGAGATCGACGCGCTCGCCGACCGCGGCGAGATCACCTACAACGACGTGGCGGTGTTCTACCGCACCAACAACTCGTCGCGGTCGTTCGAAGAGGTGTTCATCCGCGCGGGCATTCCGTACAAAGTCGTTGGGGGAGTGCGCTTTTACGAGCGCAAGGAGATTCGCGACATCGTCGCCTATCTGCGGGTGCTGGACAACCCCGGCGATGCGGTCAGCCTGCGGCGCATCCTCAACACCCCGCGCCGTGGCATCGGGGATCGCGCCGAGGCCTGCGTCGCGGTGTACGCCGAGAACACCGGCGCCAGTTTCGCCGACGCGCTGGTGGCCGCCGCCGAAGGCAAAGTGCCGATGCTGAATTCGCGCGCGGAGAAGGCGATCGCCGGTTTCGTCGAACTGCTCGACGAGCTCAGGGGCCGCCTCGACGAGGATCTCGGCGACTTGGTCGAGTCGGTGCTGGAGCGCACCGGATACCGCCGCGAGCTTGAGTCCTCCACCGATCCCCAGGACCTGGCCCGCCTGGACAACCTCAACGAACTCGTCAGCGTCGCACACGAATTCAGCACCGACAGGGCCAACGCGGCCGCGTTGGACGAGTCGTTGCAGGCGCCCGACGACGAAGACGTGCCGGACACCGGTGTGCTGGCGGAGTTTCTGGAGCGGGTTTCGCTGGTTTCCGACAGCGACGACATCCCCGACGACGGCGCCGGCATGGTCACCCTGATGACGTTGCACACCGCCAAGGGTCTGGAGTTCCCGGTGGTGTTCGTCACCGGCTGGGAGGACGGCATGTTCCCGCACATGCGGGCGCTGGACGATCCGACGGAACTGTCCGAGGAGCGGCGGCTGGCCTACGTCGGCATCACCCGCGCCCGCCAGCGGCTCTACCTGAGCAGGGCCATCGTCCGGTCGTCTTGGGGGCAGCCGATGCTGAACCCGGAATCGCGCTTCCTGCGCGAGGTTCCGCAGGAACTCATCGAGTGGCGGCGCACCGCGCCGGCCCCGTCGTTCAGCGCGCCGGTGAGCGGCGCGGGCCGATTCGGCGCGCCGCGCGCCGCGCCTACCCGGTCGGGCGCGGGCAAGCGCCCGCTGCTGGTGCTCGAGCCCGGCGACCGGGTGACGCACGACAAGTACGGGCTGGGCCGCGTCGAGGAAGTGTCCGGGGTGGGCGAATCGGCCATGTCGCTCATCGACTTCGGCAGCGCGGGGCGGGTCAAGCTGATGCACAACCACGCCCCGATCAGCAAGCTCTAGCAGCCGCGGGCGCCGGGCCCGCTAGGCCTCCAGCCAGCGCTTGGTTCGCGGGTGCAGGGCCAGCACCACGCTGGCGATCGGCAGGAGCGGCAGCAGGTGCACGATCCACGCGACCCGGGCGCCGGCGATGAACACCCCGATGTAGGTCAACACCGCGACCACCGCGCCGACCACGATGAGCCAGCGCCCAAAGGGCCGGCGCTGCAGCAACATGATCACGCCCGAAATGGTGGCCGCGGCGAACACCAGGGCCAGAAACGCGACGGCGGTGCAGAACAGCCGGTCGGACCGCCACCAGCCGGCGATCAGGTCGGTCGCCACCACCGAGGTCGCCCAGCCGCTGACGATGCTGACGGCGCAGGCGGCGGCGGCCGTCCGGCCGCCCGGCTCGCCCGCCAGAGCGGGTCGGGGCCCGGCGCCGGGAGCGGCATAGGGCGGCGGTTGCGGCGGAATATGGGTGGTCGGTGACTCCGGCGCGATGGGGAGCGGTCCGGTGGGTGCGCGGCGGATGATCCGCGTCTTGGAGTCCGACGGCGACGTGGACTCGGGCGGTTGCGGACCGGGAGGTGGCTGGTTCGGCGCGGTCACCTCAACCAGCGTAGTTACCGACCATAAGACCCCGCTTAGCCAACCATGGCACGGGATCGATGCGTTCGGTGCCGCCCTGGAGCACCTCGAAATGCAGGTGCGGACCGGTGGAGTTGCCCCGGTTGCCCATGGTGGCGATCTGGTCGCCGGCCATCACGCGCTGGCCGACGCTGACGAGGGTGGTGTTGACGTGGCCGTAGAGGGTCACCGTGCCGTCGACGTGGCGCAACTTGACCAGCGCCCCGTAGCCGGCGGCGGGACCGGCATCGATGACCACGCCGTCGGACACCGCGTAGATCGGCGTCCCGATGGAGTTGGCCAGGTCGATGCCGGCGTGCAGCACCCCCCAGCGGTAACCGAAGTTGGAGGTGAAGATGCCCTTGGTCGGCATCACGTACAGCGGCTGCTGCAACCGCGCCTCGCGCTGGGCGCGGTCGTTGGCGAACGCGACGCCCTTGGCGAGCTCCTGGTTGTGCAGCGCGGCGGTCGCGGCCGGCTCGAGGGCGACCACCTGGGCGCCGCGAATGGTGTTGTTGCCGGAGCCGCCGGTGAGCGCCGACGCGTTCGCGGTCAGCACGGCCTCGGTCTTGGGGGTGTCGGCGTGGCTGGTGGCGGTGTGGGCCGCAGCGGCGGCGGCGCCGGCGGCCATCGCGGAGATCAGCAGGCGACCCCGGGCCGCGCTGGTCGGTTGCTTGCGATGCTGCCCGCCCTGCCGTGCCACCCCGACCACGTCGGTGGTGTGCGCGCGTCCGAGCCGCGGCGCGGCGGCGGATGCGATGACCACCCGCGGCAGCACCTCGGTCACGGGTGCGGCCAGCCACCGGGGGGACGGTTCGTCGTCGTCGTTCAGGTCGTCGAGCTCGGGGGCCAGCAGCACCTGCGCCGCGTTGTCGAACGTGGAGTCGTTGCTGTAGTCGAGGTCGCCGAGATCGCCCGCCTCGTCACGCCAATCGAGGTCGTCGAAGTCGAAGCCGTCGAGTGGGAGGATTTCGGTGACTTCGTTCCGATGGGGCTCGATACCCCGGCCGCCGGCGGCACGACCAACCCTCACCACGCCTGCTGTTTCGGCAGCAAAAGGTGCCAAACGGTGCTGGGACAAGCTGAAATGTCCTCGTATCGTGACCATAACGTTATCTGGACCCTAGGACGGTATCCGCTGACTCGCGGAACTGGCAACCTCGTCGCGCAATCCGGTCGAAATTGTGATTTGGGTCACGAACCGGGTACGCCGTTACGCCGTGAGCTGTGCCACATCGCCGGACGCGCCCGTAAGAGCCGGTTGGCCAGTGGATACAGTTCGTCCGTGCGAGTTGCCGAACGCGGCACCGCCCATCAAGAGGCCTAGCAGTTGAGTCGAGCGAAGACAGAGAGCCCATGGACCTTTTCGAGTATCAAGCCAAAGAATTGTTCGTCAAGCACAACGTACCGACCACGCCGGGGCGGGTGACCGACACCGCCGAGGGCGCGAAGGAAATCGCAACCGAGGTCGGCGCGCCGGTAATGGTCAAGGCGCAGGTCAAGGTTGGTGGGCGCGGCAAGGCGGGCGGCGTCAAATACGCGGCGACCCCGGACGACGCCTACGAACACGCCAAGAACATCCTCGGTCTCGACATCAAGGGCCACGTCGTCAAGAAGCTGTTGGTCGCCGAGGCCAGCGACATCGCCGAGGAGTACTACATCTCCTTCCTGCTCGACCGCGCCAACCGCACCTACCTCGCGATGTGCTCGGTCGAGGGCGGCATGGAAATCGAGGAGGTCGCCGCCACCAAGCCCGAGCGGCTGGCCAAGGTCCCGGTGGACGCCGTCCAGGGGGTCGACCTGGCGACCGCGCGCTCCATCGCCGAACAGGGCCACCTGCCCGCGGAGGTGCTCGACGCCGCCGCGATCACCATCCAGAAGCTCTGGGAGCTCTTCGTCGCCGAGGACGCGACGCTGGTCGAGGTCAACCCGCTGGTGCGCACCCCCGACGACCGCATCCTGGCGTTGGACGGCAAGGTCACCCTGGACGCCAACGCCGACTTCCGCCAGCCCGGCCACGCCGAGTTCGAGGACCGCGACGCAACCGACCCGCTCGAGCTCAAGGCCAAGGAGCACGACCTCAACTACGTGAAGCTGGACGGCGCCGTCGGCATCATCGGCAACGGCGCGGGCCTGGTCATGTCGACCCTCGACGTCGTCGCCTACGCGGGCGAGAAGCACGGCGGAGTGAAGCCGGCCAACTTCCTCGACATCGGTGGCGGTGCGTCGGCCGAGGTGATGGCGGCGGGGCTGGACGTCATCCTGAACGACAAGCAGGTCAAGAGCGTGTTCGTGAACGTGTTCGGCGGCATCACGTCGTGCGACGCCGTCGCCAACGGCATCGTGACCGCCCTCAACATGCTCGGTGACGAGGCCAACAAGCCGCTCGTGGTGCGGCTGGATGGCAACAACGTCGACGAAGGCCGGCGCATCCTGGCCGCGGCCAACCACCCGCTGGTGATCCAGGCCGACACGATGGACGCCGGAGCCGACAAAGCCGCCGAGCTGGCGAACAAGTAAGGGAGCCAACACATGTCGATCTTCCTGAACAAGGATTCCAAGGTCATCGTCCAGGGCATCACCGGCGGCGAGGGCACCAAGCACACCGCGCTGATGCTGAAGGCCGGCACTCAGGTGGTCGGTGGCGTGAACGCGCGCAAGGCGGGCACCACGGTCTCGCACGTCGACCCAGTCGGCAAGGACGTCGAACTGCCGGTGTTCGCCACCGTCGCGGAGGCGATGAAGGAGACCGGCGCCAACGTTTCCGTGGTCTTCGTGCCGCCGAAATTCGCCAAGGACGCGATCATCGAGGCGATCGACGCCGAGATCCCGCTGCTGGTCGTCATCACCGAGGGAATCCCGGTGCAGGACACCGCTTTTGCGTGGGCCTACAACGTCGATAAGGGGCAGAAGACCCGCATCATCGGGCCGAACTGTCCGGGCATCATCACGCCGGGCGAGGCGCTGGCGGGTATCACCCCGGCCAACATCACCGGTCCGGGACCGGTCGGGCTGGTGTCCAAGTCGGGCACCCTGACCTACCAAATGATGTACGAGCTGCGCGATTTCGGGTTCACCACGTCGATCGGTATCGGCGGTGACCCGGTGATCGGGACGACGCACATCGACGCCATCGAGGCCTTCGAGAAGGACCCCGACACAAAGGTCATCGTGATGATCGGCGAGATCGGCGGGGACGCCGAGGAGCGGGCCGCCGACTACATCAAGGCCAACGTCTCCAAGCCGGTCGTCGGCTATGTCGCGGGATTCACCGCGCCGGAGGGCAAGACGATGGGCCACGCCGGCGCCATCGTGTCCGGCTCGTCGGGCACCGCGGCCGCCAAGAAGGAGGCCCTGGAGGCGGCCGGCGTCAAGGTCGGTAAGACCCCGTCGGAGACCGCGGCGCTGGCCCGGGAGATCCTGCAGAGCCTGTAGTTGCCCACTGGGACCGTGGTCAGATCGCGAATCCGCGAACTGGCCACGGTTTCGTTTCGGCCTCAGCCATCCGTTAGCCTGTCGAACTAACAGTTGCCAGGAGGTTCGTCATGCCGGTGGATCCGCGTACTCCGGTGCTCGTCGGGGTCGGCCAGTTCACCGAGCGCATCGATGATCCCGACTATCGGGGCATGTCGGCGGTCGACCTCGCGACCGCGGCCGCGCGAGCGGCTCTTGCGGATGCCGGCGCCAAAGGCGTCGCCAAGGCCGTCGACACCGTCTTCGGGCTGCGGCAATTCGAGATCTCCGGACCGATGCCGGCGACGCTGGGCAGGTCCAACAACTACCCGCGTTCGGTGATGAACCGGCTGGGCGGCGACCCAGCCCGCGTGGTGCTCGAACCGGTCGGGGGGCAGGGTCCGCAGAAGCTTGTCACCGAGGCGGGCAATGCCATCGTGGCCGGCGACGCCGAAGTCGTGCTGATCATGGGCTCGGAGCCGGGGTCGACGGCTCGTTACTTCGCCAACCGTGATGACAAGCCCGACTTCACCGAGCACGTCGAGGGTCAGCTGGAGGACCGGGGTCACCAGATCTCCAGCTACATCGACGAGTACACGATCCAGCACGGCCTGACCGGCGCCCCCGTGCAGTACGGGCTTCTGGAGAATGCCCGCCGCGCCCGCCTTGGGCGCAGCGTGGCCGACTACCGGCGCGAAATGGCCGAACTGTTCGCCCCGATGTCGAAAGTGGCTGCCAAGAACCCGTTTTCGTCATCACCGGTCGAGCGGTCGATCGAGGAGATCATCACGATCACCGACGACAACAGGATGATCAGTGACCCGTACCCGCGTCTGCTCGTCGCCCGCGATCAGGTCAATCAGGGCGCCGCGGCGGTGTTGATGTCGGTCCAGGCGGCGAGGAGCCTCGGGGTGGCCGAGGACAACTGGGTCTATCTGCACGGCCACTCGGACATGGTCGAGCAGGCGATGCTCGATCGCGCCGACCTGGGCGCCAGCCCGGCCGCCGTCCATGCGGCGCGCGAAGCGCTGCGGGTGGCCGGAATCGGCGTCGACGACGTCGCCACCTTCGATCTGTACAGCTGCTTTCCGTTTCCGGTGTTCGTCATCTGCGAAGCCCTGGGCATCGCCGGCGACGACCCGCGCAGCCTGACCCTGACCGGCGGATTGCCGTATTTCGGCGGCCCCGGCAACAGCTATTCGCTGCATGGTATCGCTGAGACGGTCGCCCAGATGCGGGACAGGCCAGGGCAATTCGGGTTCGTCGGCGCCAATGGCGGCATCATGAGCAAGTACTCGGTCGGTATTTACTCGACCACGCCGGTGGACTGGCGCAGCGACAACTGCGCGGAGCTGAGAACGCAGATCGCCGCACTCCCGAAGGTCGCCGTCACGAAGAAGGCCGACGGTGCGGCAACCATCGAGACGTACTCCGTGCGCTACGACTGGCCGGTCCGCACCGGCATCATCGTCGGCAGGCTCGCCGCGGACAACACGCGATTCATGGCCACCACCGACGACGACGATCTCGTGGCGTTGATGTGCGACGGCGACCCCCTCGGCGCGGAGATCTTCGTGTGGTCAACCGACAACGGCAACCGGGCTTCGCTGGGGTAGGCCCGGCCGTGGTTTATGCCTCGCGGATCCGACCCGGCGTCAGACCAGGGCGGCCAGCTTGCCGGCCAGCCGCTCGACGTAGGCGGCGACCTCGTCCTCCGAGCGGTCCGGTAGGCCGAACAGCACCTCGGTCACCCCGAGCTCGGCCCACTTGGCGAGCTTCTCGGGCACCGGCTTGAAGTCCAGCGCCACGATCTGCGGGGCGCCGTCGCGGCCGGCCGCCGCCCAGGTGTCCTGCAGCAACTTCACCGGCTCGTCGATGTCGAAGTCGCGCGGGGTGGTGATCCAGCCGTCGGCGCTGCGGGCGATCCATTTGAAGTTCTTCTCCGTGCCGGCCGCGCCGACCAGCACGGGAATGTGGGCCTGCACGGGCTTGGGCCACGCCCAGCTCGGCCCGAACTTCACGAACTCGCCGTCGTAGGCGGCCTCCTCCTTGGTCCACAGCTCGCGCATCGCCTCGATGTATTCGCGCAACATCGTGCGGCGCCGGGCGGGCGGCACGCCGTGGTCGGCGAGCTCGTCGGTGTTCCATCCGAATCCGACGCCGAGGCTCACCCGCCCGCCGGACAAATGATCGAGCGTGGCAATGCTTTTCGCCAACGTGATCGGGTCATGTTCGACGGGCAGCGCCACCGCGGTGGACAGTCGCACCCGCGACGTCACGGCGCAGGCCGCGCCCAGGCTTACCCATGGGTCTAGTGTCCGCATGTAGCGGTCGTCGGGCAGCGATTCGTCACCCGTCGTCGGATGGGCCGCCTCCCGCTTGACCGGGATGTGGGTGTGTTCCGGCACGTAGAAGGTGGTGAAGCCGTGTTCGTCGGCAAGCTTCGCGGCCGCCGCCGGGGAGATGCCACGGTCGCTGGTAAAAAGCACAAGCCCGTAATCCATGCAGAGAATTAGAACGTGTTCTACCTCCGCGGAGCAAGCGGCCGCCCTGACGGCATGGATCGGTGCCCAAGCCGGTGGTCACGGCGCGGGCGTTCGGAAGTGCGCTAGCGTGGTTGATCGATCGCGTCGCGACGCACCCGCCGGGCACGGCGGTTACGGAACGGCGCGCCCGCAAGCACAGCGCCGCGATGCAACCGCGGTGGCCGCACCGGCACTTCAAAGGCACAGCAACAGGAGGAGCCAATGACCTACTCGCCCGGTAGCCCCGGATACCCGCCCGCGCAGCCCGGCGGCTCCTACACCGGCGGCACGCCGTCGTTCACCAAGGACGACGACGGCACGTCGAAGCTCCCGCTCTACCTGACCATCGCGGTGGTAGTGCTGGGCCTGGCGGTGTATCTGCTGAACTTCGGGCCGACGTTCACCATCGGCGCCGACCTGGGCCCGGGCGTCGGCGGACGCGCCGGCGACGCGGGCACCGCCGTCATCGTCGCGCTCCTGGCCGCGCTGCTCGCGGGGCTGAGCCTGGTGCCCAAGGCCAAG
Source organism: Mycobacterium sp. E3339 (assembly GCF_001666915.1). Lineage (NCBI taxonomy): Bacteria > Bacillati > Actinomycetota > Actinomycetes > Mycobacteriales > Mycobacteriaceae > Mycobacterium > Mycobacterium sp. E3339. The sequence continues at coordinate 34,524 of NZ_LZIZ01000258.1, forward strand.
AGCTACACCGGAATCGTCGCGGTCATCGCGGTTTTGGGTGCGTTGTTGGCCATCACCGAGACGATCAACCTGCCCACCGGCGTCTCGATCGGCTGGGCGATGTGGCCGCTGGTGGCGTGCAGCGTGCTGCAGGCGATCGCCGCCGTCGTCGCCGTCCTGCTGGAGGCCGGCGTCATCACCGCGCCGGCACCCCGGCCGAAATACGACCCCTACGCCCAGTACGGCCAGTACGGGCAGTACGGCCAGTACGGCCAGCAGCCCTATTACGGTCAGCAGCAGTCGCCCCAGCACCCCGGCTACGGATCGCAGTACGGCGGCTACCAGCCCAGCCAGGCCCCGACCCAGACCGCGGTGCAGACCGGCGGCTTCGGCGCCCAGCCGCAGTCGGGCCCCCAGCCGGCCGCGCAGCAGGGACCCAACACGCCGCCCACCGGCTTCCCCAGCTTCAGCCCGCCGCCCGCGGCCGGTTCCGAGGGTTCGGCGCCCAATTACTCCGGACAGGGCGGCGGCCAGCAGCCCTACGGCCAGGAGCAGCAGCCGCCCTCGTCGCCGTCTGGTCCAGCGCCCTCCTAACCGTGCGCCCTCGCGGCTAGTCGGGACGTACGCCAAAGAGTGAAGAGGGTGTCGGAAGGCGCGGACAACCGGCCGGCGGGCGCTCGCCAGGCGCGTGACCTCGTCCGTGTCGCGTTCGGCCCGGCGGTGGTGGCCCTGGTCATCATCGCCGCCGTCACGCTGCTGCAGCTGTTGATCGCCAACAGCGACATGACCGGTGCGCTGGGCGCGATCGCCAGCATGTGGCTCGGCGTGCACCAGGTGCCGATCTCGATCGGCGGCCGCGAGCTGGGCGTCATGCCGTTGCTGCCGGTGCTGCTGATGATCTGGGCGACCGCGCGCAGCACCGCCCGGGCCACCTCCCCGTATTCCTCCTGGCTGGTGATCCGCTGGGTCGTCGCGTCGGCGCTGGGCGGGCCGCTGCTGATCGCGGCCATCGCTCTGGCGGTCATTCACGACGCGTCGTCGGTGATCACCGAGCTGCAGACGCCCAGCGCCCTGCGCGCATTCGCCAGCGTGCTCGTCGTGCACGCCCTCGGCGCCGCGATCGGCCTGTGGTCGCGGGTGGGGCGGCGGGCGTTGGCGGCGGCGTCGCTGCCGCTTTGGCTGGGCGATGCGCTGCGCGCCGCGTCGGCCGGGGTGCTCGCGCTGCTCGGGCTTTCCGGCCTGGTGACCGCGGGCTCGCTGGTGGTGCATTGGGCAACGATGCAAGACCTTTACGGCATCACCGATTCGATCTTCGGGCAGTTCAGCCTCACGGTGCTGTCGATCTTGTACGCGCCCAACGTCATTGTGGGCACCGCGGCGATGGCGGTCGGGTCCAGCGCTCATGTGGGCTTCGCGACGTTCAGTTCGTTCACCGTCTTCGGTGGCGACATTCCGGCGCTGCCGATCCTGGCCGCGACCCCCCGGCCGCCGCTCGGGCCGGTATGGGTGGCGCTGCTGATCATCGGCGCCTCGGCCGGGGTGGCCGTCGGGCAGCAGTGCGCCCGGCGGGCGCTGCCGCTGATCCCCGCGATGGCCAAGCTTCTGGTCGCGTCGGTGATCGGGGCGCTGGCGATGTCCCTGCTCGCCTACGGCGGCAGCGGCCGGCTGGGAAACTTCGGTGACGTCGGCGTCGACCAGGGGACCCTGCTGGGCGGGGTGTTCTTCTGGTTCGCGGTCGTCGGCGGGATCACGGTGGTGATGAGCGGGGGCATCCGGGCGCGGCCGCGGCGGCCCAAGCCCGCGCCGCCGCAGGAACCGGCGGACTTCGCGGAGGCGTTCGATGGGCCGGACGGCGAGGCGCCGACCGGTGTTCCCGACCCGGACGATGTCGCCGAGCACGACGCGCCGGTCAGCGACGACGACGCCCCGGTGGGCGACGACGACGGGCCGCCCCCCGACGAGGCGAAGCCGACCGCGCCCGACCGCGAGACCGGCGAGTAGCTCCCACTAGGCTCTGTCCCTGTGGCCGAACAGCTTCAGGTGCCCCCGAGTGCGCCGGCACGGGTGGTGGTGCTGGCATCGGGCACCGGCTCGCTGTTGAGCTCCCTACTCGAGGCCGCCGTCGGCGACTACCCGGCCCGCGTGGTCGCGGTCGGCGCCGACCGCGATTGCCTGGCCACCGAGATCGCCGCGGGGGCGGCGCTGCCCACCTTCACGGCCCGGCTCGGCGATCATCGGGACCGGAGCGCCTGGGACGCGGCCATCACCGAAGCCACCGCCGCGCACTCCCCGGATTTGGTGGTGTCCGCGGGATTCATGAAAATACTTGGGCCGCAATTTCTTTCCCGGTTCTACGGCCGGATCATCAACACCCACCCCGCGCTGTTGCCGGCCTTCCCGGGCGCACACGGCGTGGCCGACGCGTTGGCCTACGGCGTCAAGGTCACAGGCTGTACGGTGCACCTGGTGGATGCCGGCACCGACACCGGGCCGATCCTGGCGCAGCAATCCGTGCCGGTGCTCGACGGTGACAGCGAGGAGACCCTGCACGAACGCATCAAGGTCACCGAACGGAAGCTCCTGGTGGACGTGGTGGCCGAGATCGCGACCGGCGGCCTGACCCTGGTCGGGAGAACAGCGACGATCGGACGAAAGGCGACCAATCGATGAGCACCGACGACTGGCCGGAGACGGCGAAAAGGCCGATCCGCCGCGCGTTGATCAGCGTCTACGACAAGACCGGGCTCGTCGAACTCGCCCGGGGACTGGCGGACGCGGGCGTGGAGATCGTCTCGACCGGGTCGACGGCGAAGACCATTGCCGAGAAAGCGATTCCGGTCACCAGGGTGGAGGAGCTGACCGGCTTCCCCGAGGTGCTCGACGGCCGGGTCAAGACGCTGCACCCGCGGGTGCACGCCGGCCTGCTGGCTGATCTGCGCAAACCGGAACACGCCGCGGCGCTCGAGGAACTCGGGATCGCGGCGTTCGAACTGGTCGTCGTCAACCTGTATCCGTTCAGCGAGACCGTCGACTCGGGCGCCAGCATCGACGAGTGCGTCGAGCAGATCGACATCGGCGGCCCGTCGATGGTCCGCGCGGCCGCGAAGAACCATCCCAGCGTGGCGGTGATCACCGACCCGCGCGGCTATGACGGCGTGCTGGCGGCGGTGCGCCACGGCGGCTTCACCCTCGCCGAGCGCAAAAAGCTGGCCGCGCTGGCGTTTGCGCACACCGCGGAATACGACATCGCGGTGGCGGGGTGGATGGAGTCGACGCTGGCGCCCGAGCATCCTCCGACGGCGTTCCCAAAGTGGTTGGGGCGCAGCTGGAGTCGCTCGACAATGCTGCGCTACGGGGAGAACCCGCACCAGCAGGCGGCGCTCTACAGCGACCCCGGCGCCTGGCCGGGCCTGGCGCAGGCCGAGCAGCTGCACGGAAAAGAGATGTCCTACAACAACTTCACCGACGCGGACGCGGCCTGGCGGGCCGCCTTCGACCACGAGCAGACCTGCGTCGCCATCATCAAGCACGCCAACCCCTGCGGGATCGCCATTTCGTCGGAATCGGTGGCCGACGCGCACCGCAAGGCCCACGAATGCGACCCGCTGAGCGCCTTCGGCGGCGTCATCGCGGCCAACACCGAGGTCAGCCTTGAGATGGCCGAGTACGTGAGCACCATCTTCACCGAGGTGATCATCGCCCCCGCCTACGCGCCCGGGGCGCTGGAGGCCCTGACGCGCAAGAAGAACGTCCGGGTGCTGGTGGCCTCCGAGCCGCTGACCGGCGGCACCGAGCTGCGGCCCATCAGCGGCGGGCTGCTGGTGCAGCAACGCGACGAGCTCGACGCGCACGGCGACAACCCGGCGAACTGGACGCTGGCGACCGGCTCACCGGCCGATCCGGCCACGCTGACCGACCTGGTCTTCGCGTGGCGCGCGTGCCGCGCGGTCAAGTCGAACGCCATCGTGATCGCCGGCGGCGGCGCGACCATCGGCGTCGGCATGGGCCAGGTGAACCGGGTCGACGCCGCGCGGCTGGCGGTCGAACGCGGCGGCGACCGGGTGCGCGGCGCGGTCGCGGCCTCGGACGCGTTCTTCCCGTTCCCCGACGGCCTCGAGACGCTGACCGCCGCCGGGGTGAAGGCGATCGTGCACCCGGGCGGGTCGGTGCGCGACGAGGAGGTGACGGCGGCGGCAGCCAACGCCGGCGTCACGTTGTATCTCACCGGGGCCCGCCACTTCGCCCACTGAACGCTCAGCGCGTGAGCCGGTTGGGCAACGCGTAGCGTGGAGTGGTGCCATCACCCAGCAATCTGCCCCGCACCGTCGGCGAACTGCGTGCCGCCGGTCACCGCGAGCGGGGAGTCAAACAGGAAATCCGGGAAAACCTGCTGACGGCGTTGGCCGAGGGTGACGAGGTCTGGCCGGGGATCCTGGGTTTCGACGACACCGTGCTGCCCCAGCTGGAGCGGGCGCTCATCGCGGGTCACGACTTCGTCCTGCTCGGCGAGCGCGGCCAGGGCAAGACGAGGCTGCTGCGGGCCCTCGTCGGCCTGCTCGACGAGTGGACGCCGGTGATCGCCGGGGCCGAACTGGGCGAGCATCCCTATTCGCCGATCACACCGGAATCCATCCGCAAGGCCGCGACGCTGGGCGACGACCTGCCGGTTGAGTGGCGGCACCGCAGCGAGCGGTACACCGAGAAGCTGGCCACCCCCGACACCAGCGTCGCCGACCTGGTCGGCGACATCGACCCGATCAAGGTGGCCGAGGGCCGCAGCCTCGGCGACCCGGAAACCATCGCCTACGGGTTGATCCCCCGCGCCCACCGCGGCATCGTCGCGGTCAACGAGCTGCCCGACCTGGCCGAGCGCATTCAGGTGTCGATGCTCAACGTGATGGAGGAGCGCGACATCCAGGTCCGGGGGTACACCCTGCGCCTGCCGCTGGACGTGTTGGTGGTCGCCAGCGCCAACCCCGAGGACTACACCAACCGCGGCCGCATCATCACCCCGCTCAAGGACCGGTTCGGCGCGGAGATCCGCACCCACTACCCGCTGGAGCTCGAGGCGGAGGTCGGGGTCATCGTCCAGGAGGCGCACCTGTCCGCGCAGGTGCCCGACTACCTGATGCAGGTGATCGCCCGGTTCGCCCGGTACCTGCGGGAGTCCAACTCCGTCGACCAACGCTCCGGGGTGTCGGCGCGGTTCGCGATCGCGGCGGCCGAGACCGTGGCGGCGGCCGCCCGGCATCGCGGCGCGGTGCTGGGGGAGACCGACCCGGTGGCCCGGGTGGTGGACCTCGGCACGGTGATCGACGTGCTGCGCGGCAAGCTGGAATTCGAGTCCGGCGAGGAGGGCCGCGAGCAGGCCGTGCTCGAACACCTGCTGCGCCGCGCGACGGCCGATACCGCGTCGCGGGTGCTCGGCGGCATCGATGTCGGATCGTTGGTGTCCGCGGTCGAGGGCGGCTCGGCGGTCACGACGGGCGAGCGGGTGTCGGCCAAGGACGTGCTGGCCGCGGTTCCGGCCCTGCCGGTGGTGGACAAGATCGCGGCCAAGGTCAACGCCCAGTCCGAGGGCGAGCGCGCCGCAGCGCTGGAGCTAGCGCTGGAGGCGCTCTATCTGGCCAGGCGCATCGACAAGGTGTCCGGGGAGGGCCAAACCGTCTATGGCTAACCCTGTTTCGAGGGGTCACTCCTCCAGGTACTCGGCGTACACCGGCGGGCCCGACCCGCTGGCCCCGCCGGTGGACCTGCGCGAGGCCCTCGAGCAGATCGGCCAGGACGTCATGGCCGGCACGTCGCCGCGCCGCGCGTTGTCCGAGCTGTTGCGCCGCGGCACCAAGAACATGCCCGGCGCCGACCGGCTGGCGGCCGAGGCGAACCGGCGGCGACGGGAGTTGTTGCGTCGCAACAACTTGGACGGCACCCTGCAGGAGACCAAGAAGTTGCTCGACGAGGCCGTGCTGGCCGAGCGCAAGGAACTGGCGCGGGCACTCGACGACGACGCCCGCTTCGGCGAACTGCAGCTCGACGCGCTGCCCGCCTCACCCGCCAAGGCCGTCCAGGAGCTCTCCGACTACAACTGGCGCAGCAACGAGGCCCGCGAAAAGTACGACCAGATCAAGGATCTGCTCGGACGCGAGATGCTCGATCAGCGTTTCGCCGGAATGAAGGATGCGCTGCAGGGCGCCACCGACGAGGACCGCCAGCGCGTCAACGAGATGCTGAACGACCTCAACGAGCTGCTCGACAAGCACGCCCGCGGTGACGACACCCAGCAGGACTTCGACGAATTCATGGACAAGCACGGCGAGTTCTTCCCGGAGAACCCGCGCAATGTCGACGAGCTGCTCGACTCGCTGGCCAAGCGCGCCGCCGCCGCGCAACGCTTCCGCAACAGCCTGAGCCCCGATCAGCGCGCCGAGCTGGATGCCTTGGCGCAGCAGGCATTCGGGTCGCCCTCGCTGATGCAGGCGCTGAACCGGCTCGACGCGCACTTGCAGGCCGCCCGGCCGGGGGAGGACTGGACGGGGTCCGAGCAGTTCTCCGGCGACAATCCGTTCGGCATGGGTGAGGGCACCCAGGCGCTGGCCGACATCGCGGAGCTCGAGCAACTGGCCGAGCAGCTTTCGCAGAGCTACCCGGGCGCCACCATGGACGACGTCGATCTCGACGCGCTGGCGCGCCAACTCGGGGACCAGGCCGCCGTCGACGCCCGCACCCTCGCCGAATTGGAACGCGCCCTGGTCAGTCAGGGCTTCCTGGACCGCGGTTCCGACGGCCAGTGGCGGCTTTCACCCAAGGCCATGCGCCGGCTCGGCGAGACGGCGTTGCGCGATGTGGCGCAACAGCTTTCCGGCCGACGCGGTGAGCGCGACCATCGGCGGGCGGGCGCGGCCGGTGAACTGACCGGTGCCACCCGGCCCTGGCAGTTCGGCGACACCGAGCCGTGGAACATCTCCCGCACCCTGACCAACGCGGTGCTGAGGCGTGCGGGCACCGCCACGCTGGACGACGCCGCCGGATCGTTGAACATCACGGTCGACGACGTCGAGGTGTCCGAGACGGAGACGCGCACCCAGGCCGCGGTGGCGCTGCTGGTCGACACTTCGTTCTCGATGGTGATGGAGAATCGGTGGCTGCCGATGAAGCAGACGGCGCTGGCGCTCAACCATCTGGTGTGCACGCGATTTCGCTCGGATGCCCTGCAGATCATCGCGTTTGGACGGTACGCGCGGACGGTGACGGCCGCCGAGCTCACCGGTCTGGAGGGCGTCTACGAGCAGGGCACCAACCTGCATCACGCGTTGGCGCTGGCCGGTCGTCACCTGCGGCGGCATCCCAACGCGCAGCCCGTCGTGCTGGTGGTGACCGATGGCGAGCCCACGGCTCACCTGGAGGACTTCGAGGGCGAAGGCACTACCGTGTTCTTCGACTACCCGCCGCATCCGCGGACGATCGCGCACACCGTGCGCGGGTTCGACGACATGGCCCGCCTCGGCGCGCAGATCACCATCTTCCGCTTGGGCAGCGACCCCGGCCTGGCCCGCTTCATCGACCAGGTCGCCCGGCGCGTCGAGGGTCGCGTCGTGGTACCCGACCTCGACGGCCTGGGTGCGGCGGTGGTGGGTGACTACCTCCGGTCCCGCCGCCGCTGATCCCAGGGATAGGTGCTCACTCGACCGGGTACACGGAGCGAGAAGGAGGAGACGCATGAGCAAGGTTCCGACGATCGAACTCAACAATGGTGTCAGCATCCCGCAACTTGGCTTCGGGGTGTTCCAGATCAAGCCCGACGAGACGGCCGCGGCGGTCAAGACCGCGCTGGAGATCGGCTACCGACACATCGACACCGCCGAGATGTACGGCAACGAAGCCGAAGTGGGACAAGGCATTCGCGATGCCGGACTGGATCGCGCCGACGTCTTCGTCACCAGCAAGCTCAACAACGGTTTTCACAAACCCGACGACGCGCGCCGCGCGTTCGACCGAACGCTGAAGGCGCTGGAATCCGATTACGTGGACCTGTTTCTCATCCACTGGCCGCTGCCGACGCTGTACGACGGCGACTTCGTCTCGACTTGGAAGGTTTTCGAGGAGTTCGCCCGGGACGGGCGCGCCCGCAGCATCGGTGTCTCGAATTTCCAAGTGGCGCACCTGGAACGGCTCGCCAGCGAAACCGACACGGTGCCGTCGGTCAACCAGATCGAGCTTCATCCGTACTTCGGTAACAAGGAGGTCCGGGCGTACGGACGCGAGCACGGCATCGCCACCGAGGCGTGGGCGCCCATCGCGCAGGGCAAGGTGCTCGACGACCCGGTGATCAACCGCATCGCCGATGCCCGGGGTAAGTCGGCGGCGCAGGTGGTGTTGCGCTGGCACATTCAGCGGGGCGACATCGTCTTTCCGAAGTCGGTGACCCCGGAGCGGGTCAAAGAAAACTTCGAGCTTTTCGACTTCGAGTTGGACGATTCCGACATGGACGCGATTTCAGCCCTGGACAAGGGCGAGTCGGGACGCAACGGGCCCAACCCCGACAAGTTCGACTACGTGCCGGGCTGAGACGCGCGGCTACCCGCGCGGCCGGCGCGCCTTGCGGAGGATGCCGACACCGCCCCAAAGCGACCAGCCGCGAATGCGCACCGTGGGTGCGCCGGGCGTGCCCTGGCCGAGGACGCTGCGGTCGAAGTTGCCCATCACCCCGCGGCCGTGGATTTCGACGTTGACTTCGGGCGGCAGCAAAATGTTCTGCACGCCCATGATGGACATCGCGTGGATGTCGACCTCGGTCGAGGTGAAGTCGGCGTAGCGCAGATCGACCACCCCGCTGCCCCACAGCGTGAAGGTGGTGAGCTTCTTGGGCACGTTCCATCGACCCCGCCGCTCGAAGCCGCTCAGCAGGGCCAGCAGCAGTGTGGACGGCGCCGGGTTGGGCTTGCCGCCCCGGCGCGGGTTGACCGGTGCGCCCGGCAGGTCGGCCCGCAGCTGGTCCAGTTCCGCGTACGTTGTCGCGGCATAGGCCTTGGTCAAGCGGTCTTCGTAGTCCTTGAGCTGCAGGCGGCCCTGCTCGGCCGCGTAGGCCAGCAACTGCGCGATCTGGATGCGATCGGTGTCGGCCGCGCGCGACGATTCGTCGCGCGTGTCGTTCGCATCGGGTTGTGCAGAGTTGCTCATCACCCACGAGCCTACGACGTCCGGCTATTGCCGCAAGAGGATTGGTCAAACTGCAATGTTGCCCCGCGCCGCCCCGTCCGCGCGGGGGCGGTTGTTTGACACCTGGCTAACTTGCCCAGCTAGGGGCGCGCTTCTGCAGGAACGCCAGCATGCCTTCGCGGGCTTCGTCGGACACGAAGAGGCGGGCCGATTCCTCGGCGAGCCGTTCCGCGTCGCGGTCGAACCCCTCCAGCACCGCGGCCGTCGTCAGCGCCTTGGAGGCCGCCAACCCCTGCGGCGAACCGCGGCCCACGTCGGCGAGCAGTGCACCGACCGCGGCGTCGACGTCCTCGGCGGCGATCGTGATCAGCCCGATCTCCGCCGCGGCGCCGGCGTCAAACGTCTCGCCGGTCAGGTAGTAGCGCGCCGCGGCGCGCGGCGCCAGTTTCGGCAGCAGCGTCAGCGAGATGATCGCCGGCGCGACGCCGATGCGGGCCTCGGTCAGGGCGAAGGTGCTGCGCGGGCCGGCGACGGCGATGTCACACGCGCCGACGAGCCCGAACCCGCCGGCGCGGACGTGCCCGTTGATCGCGGCGATCACCGGCCGCGGCGAGGACACGATGGCCCGCAACACCGCCGTCAATTCCCGGGCGCGGGCGAGAGCGAGGTCGAATGGGCTGCCGCCGCTGGCCTCCCCGAGGTCGGCCCCGGCGCAGAACGTGTTGCCGGTGTGCGCCAACACCACCGCGCGCACGGCCGGGTCCGCCGCAGCGTCGCGTAGGCCCCGGTGCAACTGCTCGACGAGCGCGGTCGACAGCGCGTTGCGGTTGTGGGGCGAGTTCAGCGTCAGGCGCGCGAACGGTCCGCCGCTGTCGGCGGGACCGGCGTATTCGACCAGCGTCTCCATCAGTACGACCGGGGCAGACCCAGCGATGTCTGCGCCACGAAGTTCAGCACCATCTCCCGGCTGACGGGGGCGATGCGGCCCAGCCGCGCCGAGGCGAGCATGGCGGCAACGCCGTACTCCTTGGTCAGCCCGTTGCCGCCCATCGACTGCACGGCCTGGTCCACCGAGCGGGTGGCCGCTTCGGCCGCAGCATATTTCGCCATGTTGGCCGCCTCCGCTGCGCCCGCGTCGTCACCGCTGTCATACAGCGCGGCGGCCTTCTGCATCATCAGCTTGGCCAGTTGCACCTCGATGTGGCACTGCGCCAACGGGTGCGACAGCCCCTGGTGCGCCCCGATCGGCGTGCCCCACACCTGGCGGGTCTTGACGTAGTCGGCGGCCTTTTCGAGCGCGAACCGACCCATACCGACCGAGCTGGCGGCGCCCATGATCCGTTCGGGATTCAGCCCCGCGAAGAGCTGCGCGATCGCGGCATCCTCCGAACCCACCAGCGCGTCGGCCGGCAGCCGGACGTCGTCGAGGAACACCTGGAACTGCCGCTCGGGACTGATCAGCTCCATTTCGATTGGCGTGTAAGTGAATCCGGGGGCGTCGGTGGGCACCACAAACAGCGCGGGACGCAGCTTGCCGGTCTTGGCCTCCTCGGTGCGGCCCACCACCAGGACGGCCTGCGCCTGGTCGATGCCGGAGATGTACACCTTCTGTCCTTTGAGGATCCAGTCGCCGCCGTCGCGCCGGGCGGTGGTCGTGATCTTGTGCGAATTGGACCCGGCGTCGGGCTCGGTGATGGCGAAGGCCATCGTCAGGGTGCCGTCGGCGATGCCGGGAATCCAGCGTTTCTTCTGCTCGTCGGTGCCGAACTTGCTGATGATCGTGCCGTTGATCGCCGGCGATACCACCATCAGCAGCAGCGCGCTGCCCGCCGCCGCCATCTCCTCCATCACCAGCGACAGCTCGTACATGCCGGCGCCGCCGCCGCCGTACTCCTCGGGCAGGTTCACCCCGAGGAAACCGAGTTTGCCTGCCTCCGACCACAATTCGTCGGTGTGCTGCTGCGCGCGGGCCTTCCTCAGGTAGTACTCGCTGCCGTAGTTGGCGGCCCAGGCGGCCACCGACTTGCGCAGGGCCCGCCGCTCCTCGCTCTCGATGAAGCTGGTGTCGGTCATGCTGGATCTCCTTCTGCTTGCGGCGCTTCCACCCTTGCCAGGACGGCGCCCACCTCGACTTGCTGACCGGTCTTGACGTTGAGTTCGACGAGTACCCCGTCGGCCGGTGCGGTGATGGTGTGTTCCATCTTCATCGCCTCGAGCCAGATCAACGCCTGGCCGGCCTCGACGGTGTCGCCGACCGCGGCGCCGATCCGAATCACGTTGCCGGGCATCGGCGCCACCAGGGACCCCTGTTCGACGGCCGACCCCGGTTCCGGGAAACGCGGCAGCGCGACCAGGTGCACGGGCCCGGGCGCCGAGTCGACGTAGACGTCGTCACCGTAGCGCGCGACCGTGAGGGCGCGCGCCACCCCGGAGCCGTCGGCCAGCACCACCTCGTCGGGCGTGGCCGAGACGAGCTGGACCTGTTCGTCGTCGGACAACCGCAATCCGGTTCTGGTGAAGCGGTATTCGACGCGGTGCTCACCGCCGTCGGCATCGCGGTAGGTCTTCACCTGGTAGCCGGACGGCAGGTTTCGCCAGCCGCTGGGCAGCGTGCCCAGGACGGGCGCGGCCGCGCGGTTGTGCGCGGCGTCGGAGAGCGCGGCCGCGATCGCGGACAACCGGACGGTGGCGGCGTCGGCCAGGGGGGCGGACAGCTTCTCCAAGCCGTGTGTGTCGAAAAACGCGGTGTCCGTGGCGCCGTCGAGAAAGGCGGGGTGGCGCAGGACGTTGACCAGCAACTCGCGGTTGGTGCGCAGGCCGTGCAGGCGGGTGCGGGCGAGCGCGTCGGCCAGCACCAGCGCCGCTTGGCGGCGCGTCGGCGCGTAGGAGATGACCTTGGCCAGCATCGGGTCGTAGTGGATGGACACCGTGGATCCGGCGGCGATGCCCGAATCGAGCCGGATGCCGGTCCGGCGCGCCAACGTGGTGAACCGCGCACCGACGCCGGGCACGTCGACGGTGTGCACGCGGCCCGCCTGCGGCTGCCAGCCCTGTGCGGGATCCTCGGCGTAGAGGCGGGCCTCGATCGAATGGCCCTGCGCGGGCGGGGGTTCGGTGTCGAGCCGACCGCCGTCGGCGACGGTGATCTGCAGTTCGACGAGGTCGAGCCCGGTGGTCTCCTCGGTCACCGGGTGCTCGACCTGCAGCCGGGTGTTCATTTCGAGGAAAAAGAACTCGCCGTCATCGTCGGCGAGGAATTCAACCGTCCCGGCGCCCGTGTAGCCGATGGCCTCGGCGGCCAGTCGGGCCGCGTCGAACAGCTTGGCCCGCATGCCGGGTGTGCGCTCGACCAAGGGGGAGGGAGCCTCCTCGATGATCTTCTGGTGCCGGCGCTGAATGGAGCATTCGCGTTCCCCGACGGACCAGACGGTGCCGTGGGCGTCGGCCATCACCTGCACCTCGATGTGGTGCCCGGTGGGCAGGTAGCGCTCGCAAAACACGGTCGGGTCGCCGAACGCGGATTGCGCCTCCCGGCGGGCTGCCTCTACTTCGCTTGCGAGAGAGCCTAATTCGCGGACGACCCGCATCCCGCGGCCGCCGCCGCCGGCGGAGGCCTTGACCAGCACCGGCAGCTGCGCTTCGGTGACCGTGTCGGGGTCGAGCTCGTCGAGCACCGGAACTCCGGCGGCGGCCATCAGCTTCTTGGACTCGATCTTGGAGCCCATCGCCCGCACCGCGTCCACCGGCGGCCCGATCCAGGTCAGGCCCGCGGCCTGCACGGCGGCGGCGAATTCGGCGTTCTCCGAGAGGAACCCGTATCCCGGATGCACGGCGTCGGCGCCCGCGGCGCGGGCGGCGGCGATGATCGCCTCCGCGTTGAGGTAGTCGTTGGTCTTCGGCAGCCGGACCCGGGCGTCGGCCTCGGCGACGTGCGGCGCGGCGGCATCCGGGTCGGTGTAGACCGCGACGGTGCCCAGGCCCAGCCGCCGGCAGGTGGCGAACACCCGTCGGGCGATCTCGCCCCGGTTGGCGACCAGCACTCGAGTGACCATGGGGCTCACATCCGGAAGACGCCGAAGTTCGACGTCCCCTTGATCGGGCCATTTGCGATGGCGGACAGACACATTCCCAACACGGTGCGGGTGTCGCGCGGGTCGATCACCCCGTCGTCGTACAGCATCCCGGACAGGACCAGCGGCAGCGACTCGGCCTCGATCTGCCCCTCGACGGCGGCTCGCATCGCGGCGTCGGCGTCCTCGTCGACCTGCTGGCCGCGGGCTTCGGCGGCGGCCCGCGCCACGATCGACAAGACGCCCGCCAGCTGGGCGCCGCCCATCACCGCGGACTTGGCGCTGGGCCAGGCGAACAGGAACCGGGGGTCATAGGCTCGCCCGCACATGCCGTAATGGCCGGCGCCGTAGGAGGCGCCGATCAACAGCGAGATGTGCGGGACGGTCGAGTTGGAGACCGCGTTGATCATCATCGAGCCGTGCTTGATCATCCCGCCCTCTTCGTAGTCCCTGCCCACCATGTAGCCGGTGGTGTTGTGCAGGAACAACAGTGGGGTGTTGGAGCGGTTGGCCAGCTGGATGAACTGGGTCGCCTTCTGCGATTCCTCGCTGAACAGCACGCCGCGCGCGTTGGCCAGGATGCCCAGCGGGTAGCCGTGCAGGCGGGCCCATCCCGTCACCAGCGATGACCCGTACATGGCCTTGAATTCGTCGAATTCGGAGCCGTCGACGATGCGGGCGATCACCTCGCGTGGGTCGAACGGGATGCGCAGATCCGCGGGCACGATGCCGATCAGCTCTTCGGCGTCGAACAACGGATCGATGACCGGCCCGGGCGCCGGGCCCTTTTTGCGCCAGTTGAGCCGGGCGACGATACGGCGGCCGATGCGAATGGCGTCCAGCTCGTCGACGGCGAAGTAATCCGCCAAACCGGATACGCGGGAATGCATTTCGGCCCCGCCCAGCGATTCGTCGTCCGACTCCTCGCCGGTGGCCATCTTCACCAGCGGCGGGCCGGCGAGGAACACCTTCGAGCGTTCCTTGATCATCACCACGTGGTCGGACATGCCGGGAATGTAGGCACCACCGGCGGTGGAGTTGCCGAATACCAGGGCGATGGTGGGGATGCCGGCGGCCGACAGGCGGGTCAGGTCGCGGAACATCCGCCCGCCGGGGATGAAGATCTCCTTCTGGGTGGGCAGGTCCGCCCCGCCGGACTCCACCAGGGAGATGACCGGCAGCCGGTTTTCGAACGCGATCTGGTTGGCGCGCAGGATCTTTTTCAGGGTCCACGGGTTGCTGGTGCCGCCCTTGACGGTCGGGTCGTTCGCGACGATCAGGCATTCCACCCCGCACACCACGCCGATCCCGGTGACCGTGCTGGCGCCGACGGTGAACGCGGTGCCGTAGGCCGCCAGCGGGCTGAGCTCCAAGAACGGGGAGTCGGGGTCCACGAGCAACTCGATGCGTTCGCGGGCGGTCAGCTTGCCGCGGGCGTGGTGGCGCTCGACGTACTTGGGGCCGCCGCCCGCAAGCGCTTTGGCGAGTTCGGCGTCGATCTCCTCGAGCCGGGAGGTCGCGGTCGACGCCGCGTCGGAGTAGGCGGCCGATTGCGGGTCGAGGGTGGACTGCAGGACGGTCATGATTGATATCCAAGCGTTTTCGCGGCCAGTGCGGTCAGTATCTCGGTGGTTCCGCCGCCGATGCCCAGGATCCGCATGTCGCGGTACTGGCGTTCGACTTCGGATTCGGCCATGTAGCCCATGCCGCCGAACAGCTGCACCGCCTGGTTGGCCACCCATTCGCCGGCCTCGACGGCGGTGTTCTTGGCGAAGCACACCTCGGCGATCAGGTTGGTCTCGCCGGCGAGCTGGCGCTCGACCACGTTGCGGGAGTAGACGCGGGCGACGTCGATGCGCCGGGCCATCTCGGCGAGCGTGTTCTGCACCGACTGGCGTGAGATCAGTGGCCGGCCGAAGGTCTCCCGGTCGCGGCACCACTGCAGCGTCAGGTCCAGGCACCGCTGGGCGCTTGAATACGCCTGTGCGGCAAGGCCGATCCGCTCGGCCACAAAGGCCTGCGCGATTTGCAGGAAGCCGCTGTTCTCGGCGCCGACCAGGTTGGCCGCCGGCACCCTGGCGTCGACGAAGGACAGCTCGGCGGTGTCGGAGGACCGCCATCCCATCTTGGCCAGCTTGCGGCTCACCTCGAAACCCGGTGTGCCCTTCTCGATCACCAGCAGGGACACCCCCGCCGCCCCGGGGCCACCGGTGCGCACCGCGGTGACGACGTAGTCCGCGCGGACCCCGGAGGTGATGTAGGTCTTGGCGCCGTTGACCACGTAGTGATCCCCGTCCCGCACCGCCGAGGTTCGCAGGTGCCCGACGTCCGAACCGCCGCCGGGCTCGGTGATGGCCAGCGCGCCGATCTTGTCGCCGGCCAGCGTCGGCCGGACGAACTCCTCGATCAGCCGTTGATCGCCGGAGGCGATCATGTGCGGCACCGCGATGCCACAGGTGAACAGCGACGCGAAAACACCACCGGGAGCGCCGGTCTGGTGCACCTCCTCGCAGATG
Source organism: Mycobacterium sp. E3339 (assembly GCF_001666915.1). Taxonomy (NCBI): domain Bacteria; kingdom Bacillati; phylum Actinomycetota; class Actinomycetes; order Mycobacteriales; family Mycobacteriaceae; genus Mycobacterium; species Mycobacterium sp. E3339. Next base: position 50,245 of record NZ_LZIZ01000258.1, read on the forward strand.
ATCACCGCGTCCGCGCCGTCGCCCCCACCCCCGCCTACCGCCTCGGGAAAGTTCGCGCCCAGCAGCCCGGCCGCCCCGGCGCGCCGGTGCAGTTCGCGCGGGAGCTCGCCGACGCGTTCCCACTCGTCGACGTGGGGCAGGATCTCCCGTTCGGTGAAGGAGCGCAACGTCTTTCGCAACTCTTCGCGCTCCGGCGTCGTCCAAAGATTCATAGGAGCCTTTCGGGGATCTCGACGTGGCGGCCGCGCAGCCATTCACCCAGCCCCTTGGCCTGGGGGTCGAACCGCGCCTGATAGGCGACGCCCTGGCCGAGGATGCCGTCGATGACGAAGTTGACCGCGCGCAGGTTCGGCAGCACGTGGCGGGTGACGTCGAACTCCGCCGCTTCCGGCAGCAGCTCCCTGAGCTTCTCGACGGTCAGCGTGTTGGCCAGCCAGCGCCATTGTTCGTCGGTGCGGGCCCAGACCCCCACGTTGGCCGAGCCGCCCTTGTCGCCGCTGCGGGCCCCGGCGATGCGGCCCAGCGGCACGCGGCGGGTGGGCCCATTGGGCAACGATTCCGGCAGCGGCGGGGGGTCGGCGGGCGCAAGCTCCAAAGTGTCTGCGGCGCAGGGGATCTCGACTCGGGTACCGTCGGCGTGCACCGCGACGTGCGGCACCTCCTTGGCGTCCACGTAGCCCGCGGTGAACACCCCGTAGACCTGGCCGTCACCCGGCGGGGTGGTCACGTGAAAGCCCGGGTAGCTGGCGAGCGCCAATTCCACGGCGGCCGAGGAGAATTGGCGCCCGACGTTCGCGGGATCGGGATCGCGGACCACGCAGTGCAGCAGCGCGCTGGCCGCTTCCTCGGTGTCGGCGTCGGTGTGGTCGGTGCGTGCGAGCGACCACTGCAGCTCCGCGGGCTTGACCGTGAGCGCGGCCTCGAGTTGCCGGCGCACCAAGTCGGCTTTGGCCTCGATGTCGAGACCGGTCAGCACGAACGTCATGGAATTGCGGAATCCGCCGATGCTGTTCAGCGACACCTTATAGGTGGGCGGCGGGGCCTCCCCGCGCACGCCGCTGATGCGCACCCGGTCGGGGCCGTCCGCGGACAGCTCGACGGTGTCCATCCGGGCGGTGACGTCGGGGTTGGCGTAGCGGGCGCCGCTGATCTCGTAGAGCAGCTGCGCCGTGACGGTGTCGACGCTGACGAGCCCGCCGGTGCCCGGGTGCTTGGTGATCACCGAGGAACCGTCGGCGTGGACCTCGGCCAGCGGGAAGCCGGCGTGGCCCAGGTCGGAAATTTCGGTGAAGAAGGAGTAGTTGCCGCCGGTGGCCTGCACCCCGCACTCGATGACGTGGCCGGCCACCACCGCCCCGGCCAGCCGGTCGTAGTCGGTGCGCCCCCAACCGAAGTGCGCGGCGGCCGCCCCGACGATCACCGACGCGTCGGTGACCCGGCCCGTGACGACGACGTCGGCGCCGTCGTCCAGGCAGTCGACGATGCCCCAGGCGCCCAGGTAGGCGTTGGCGGTCAGGGGGGTGCCCAGCCCGAGTTCGGCGGCGCGCCCCAGCAGGTCGTCGCCCTCCACGTGTGCGACGCGGGCCGGGATGCCGAGCCGCTCGGCCAGGGCGCGGATCGCGTCGGCCAGGCCGGCCGGGTTGAGGCCGCCGGCGTTGGCGACGATGCGGACGCCCCGGTCGCGGGCCTCGCCCAGGCAGTCCTCGAGCTGGGTGACGAAGGTCTTGGCGTAGCCGCGTTCGGGATGCTTCATCCGGTCGCGGCCCAGGATCAGCATGGTCAGTTCGGCCAGGTAGTCGCCGGTCAGGTAGTCCACGGGGTCATTGGAGCCGCCGGTGAGCATCTCGCGCATCGCCGAGAGCCGATCGCCGTAGAAGCCGGAGCAGTTCGCGATCCGGACCGCGCCACGACCAGGGGCAGAGGCCACGGCGTCCTCCCATCTGCGATTCACCGGTGAGCGCAAACCAACCAACCAACCGGTAGGTTAGCGGGTCGCGCCGGCGCCGCGTCAAGGACGCCCCCGCCGCTTCCCGCGCCGAGATTGCCGCCATGGTCGTGGTCCGCGCCCGGATCACGGCCGCCACGGCAATCTCGACGCCCCCGGGCGCCATTTTGGTGCGCGGCAGGCCACCGACTATCCTGGTAGCAATCGTCGCACGTTCGGCCGCACCGGCCACGCCGCGCGACAAGCCCCCGAGACGAGGAGTTGGGCCCGACCATGGCCGTACCCAAGCGCAGGATGTCGCGCGCGAACACCCGTAGCCGTCGCGCGCAGTGGAAGGCCACCAAGACCGAGCTCGTCGGTGTGACGGTCGCGGGCCAGAAGCACAAGGTGCCCCGCCGGCTGCTCAAGGCCGCCCGCCTCGGCCTGATCGACCTCGACCGCCGTTAGTTAATCTCGGCAAATACGCGGCGCGCCTCTCAGCCCGCTCTCAGGCGTCGGGACGACACTAGGCCCGTGCGGATACTGGTCGTCGACGACGATCGCGCAGTGCGTGAATCGCTGCGCCGGTCGCTTTCCTTCAATGGCTACTCGGTCGAGTTGGCCCACGACGGGGTGGAGGCGCTGGAGCTGATCGCCAGCGACCGGCCCGACGCGCTCGTGCTCGACGTGATGATGCCGCGGCTCGACGGCCTCGAGGTGTGCCGTCAGCTCCGCAGCACCGGCGACGACCTGCCGATCCTGGTGCTCACCGCCCGCGATTCGGTTTCCGAGCGGGTCGCGGGCCTGGACGCCGGCGCGGACGACTACTTGCCCAAGCCGTTCGCGCTCGAGGAGCTGCTGGCCCGGATGCGGGCACTGCTGCGCCGCACCAAGCCCGACGACGAGGACGCCGAATCGGTGGCCATGACGTTCTCCGATCTCACGCTGGACCCGGTGACCCGGGAGGTCACCCGCGGGCAACGCCAGATCAGCCTGACCCGCACCGAATTCGCTTTGCTGGAGATGCTGATCGCCAATCCGCGCCGCGTGCTCACCCGCAGCCGGATTCTGGAGGAGGTGTGGGGATTCGACTTCCCCACCTCCGGCAACGCGCTGGAGGTCTACGTCGGCTATCTGCGCCGCAAGACCGAGGCCGACGGAGAACCACGACTCATCCACACGGTGCGCGGCGTGGGCTACGTCCTCCGGGAGACGCCGCCGTGACCAGCCACCCTCGCCGATGATCCGGTACCAACGGCCGCAACGCGTACCGCTGCGCGCCACCAGCTCGTTGTCCCTGCGGTGGCGCGTGATGCTGCTGGCGATGTCGATGGTGGCGATGGTCGTCGTGCTGATGGCGTTCGCCGTGTACGCGGTGATCTCGGCCGCGTTGTACAACGACATCGACAATCAGCTGCAAAGCCGGGCGCAGCTGCTGATCGCCAGCGGTTCGCTGGCCGCCGACCCGGGGAAGGCCATCGAGGGCACCGCCTACTCCGACGTCAACGCGATGCTGGTCAATCCCGGCCACTCGATCTACACGGCGCAGCAGCCGGGCCAGACGCTGCCCGTCGGCGCGCCGGAGAAAGCGGTGATCCGCGGTGACCTGTTCATGTCGCGGCGCACGGCGGCCGATCAACGGGTCCTGGCCATCCACCTGCCCAACGGCTGCTCGCTGTTGATCTCCAAGAGCCTCAAACCGACCGAGGCGGTGATGACCAAGCTGCGCTGGGTGCTGCTGATCGTCGGCGGCGTCGGCGTCGCGGTCGCGGCGGTGGCCGGCGGCATGGTCACCCGGGCGGGGCTCCGCCCCGTGGCCCGCCTCACCGAAGCGGCCGAACGGGTGGCGCGCACCGACGACCTGCGGCCCATTCCGGTGTTCGGTAGCGACGAATTGGCCCGGCTCACCGAGGCATTCAACTTGATGCTGCGCGCGCTGGCCGAGTCGCGCGAGCGGCAGGCGCGGCTGGTCACCGACGCCGGGCACGAATTGCGCACCCCGCTCACGTCGTTGCGCACCAACGTCGAGCTGCTGATGGCGTCGATGGAACCCGGGGCGCCGCGGCTGCCCGAGCAGGAGATGGTCGGCCTGCGCGCCGACGTGCTGGCGCAGATCGAAGAGCTCTCCACGCTGGTCGGCGATTTGGTGGACCTGACCCGTGACGACGCCGGCCAGGTGGTGCACGAACCCGTCGACATGTCCGAGGTCGTCGAACGCAGCCTCGAGCGAGTCCGGCGGCGGCGCAACGACATTCACTTCGACGTCGACGTGACGCCCTGGCAGACGTTCGGCGACGCCGCCGGGCTGTCGCGGGCGGTGCTTAACCTGCTGGACAACGCGGCCAAGTGGAGCCCGCCGGGCGGCCACGTCGGCGTCAGGATGCGGCAACTCGACCCGTCGCACGCGGAGTTGGTGGTGTCCGACCACGGCCCCGGCATTCCGCCGCACGAACGCCGCCTGGTGTTCGAGCGGTTCTACCGTTCGACGACCGCCCGCGCGATGCCGGGGTCCGGGCTCGGGCTGGCGATCGTCAAGAAGGTTGTGCTCAACCACGGCGGATTGCTCCGGGTCGAAGACACCGTGCCGGGCGGTCAGCCGCCGGGGACCTCGTTCTACGTGCTGCTGCCCGGGCGGCCGATGCCGCCGCCGGCGTACCCCGCACCCGCCAACAAGGAATCGGGCACCGACCCCACCGTTCCCGTGGCGACCGGGGAGTCGAACTCTCGGGAACCGGCGAACGTTATCTCAGTGGACTCTCAGTCCGCGCGGGCAACCTAGGTCTGCGGCTAGGGTTGAATGGCCCAGTCGAGCCGCCGAGCCGAATACATAGAGGAAGAGCGACGTAGCGACATGACGAATGACCCGAGGTATTCGCCACCGCCGCAGCAGCCGGGATATCGTCCTGCGCCGAATCAGCCTGCGCCCACCCCGAGCCACCCGGGGAACTCCGCTTATGGCCAGGGGCAACCGTACGGCCAGCCGTTCGACTGGCGGCAGCAATCGCAGCCGACCGGCCAGTTCCGGCAGCCCTACGACCCGTTCAGCGCCACCGGCCCGGGCCGGATCCCCGGCGGCACCGGGGTAGGCCCGATTCCCGGGGCCACGGGGACGGGCCCGATTCCCGGCATGCTGCCGCCGATGCCCCCGGGGCCCCAAAAACGGCCCCGCGCGGGGCTGTTGGCCGTGGGCGCCCTGGCCATCGCGGTGGTGTCGGCCGGCATCGGCGGCGCCGCGGCGACGGCCGTCGAGCTGGGCACGCATTCGAACAACGGCAGCGGGCACAGCATCACCGGCGGCGGCGCGCCCAGCGTCCCGGCGGCGAACATGCCGCCGGGCAGCGTCGAACAGGTCGCCGCCAAGGTGGTGCCCAGCGTCGTCATGCTGGAGACCGACCTGGGCCGGCAGTCCGAGGAGGGCTCCGGCATCATTCTTTCGGCCGATGGGTTGATCCTGACCAACAACCATGTGGTCGCCGCGGCCGCCGGGACGCCCAAGCCGCCCGCTCCTCCCGGTGCGCCCCCCGGCGGTCCGCCCGGAGGTCCCGGTGGCGGACCGGGTGGTCCCGCCCCGAAGACCACGGTGACCTTCGCCGACGGTCGCACCGCGCCGTTCACGGTTGTCGGCGCCGATCCCACCAGCGACATCGCCGTGATCCGCGTGCAGGGCGTCTCCGGCCTCGCCCCGATTTCCCTGGGCTCCTCGTCGGATCTGCGCGTGGGCCAACCGGTGGTGGCCATCGGGTCGCCGCTGGGCCTGTCGGGAACCGTCACCACCGGAATCGTCAGCGCGCTGAACCGGCCGGTGTCCACCACGGGCGAGTCGGGCAACCAGAACACCGTGCTGGACGCGATCCAGACCGACGCCGCCATCAACCCGGGTAACTCGGGCGGCGCGCTGGTCAACATGCAGGGTCAACTGGTCGGCGTCAACTCGGCGATCGCCACCCTGGGTGCGGATTCGCCGGACGCCCAGAGCGGTTCGATCGGGCTCGGTTTCGCGATCCCCGTCGACCAGGCCAAGCGCATCGCCGACGAGCTGATCAGCAGTGGCAAGGCGTCCCACGCCTCACTGGGCGTGCAGGTGACCAACGACAAGGGTTCGCCGGGCGCCAAGGTCGTCGACGTCGTGCCGGGCGGGGCGGCCGCGACCGCCGGGGTGCCCAAGAACGTGACCGTCACCAAGGTCGACGACCGCCCGATCAGCAGTGCCGACGCGTTGGTCGCCGCCGTGCGGTCCAAGGCGCCCGGCGACAAGATCTCGCTGACCTTCCAGGATCCCGCTGGTGGCAGCCGTACCGTGCCGGTAACCCTGGGGAAGGCGGATCAGTAATGCGAGTCGAAGAACCCTCCGCGGCGGGATTGTCGGAGCTCGGTTATACCGTGGCACCCATGGAAACGGGCGCGGAGTTGGTCGTTGGCCGGGCCCTGGTCGTCGTGGTCGACGATCGCACGGCCCACGGGGACGAGGACCACAGCGGGCCGTTGGTCACCGAGCTGCTGACCGAGGCGGGTTTCGTCGTCGACGGCGTGGTTGCGGTCGCGGCGGACGAGGTCGAGATCCGCAACGCGCTCAACACCGCGGTGATCGGCGGGGTGGACCTGGTGGTCTCCGTCGGCGGGACGGGTGTGACGCCGCGCGACGTCACCCCTGAGGCCACCCGCGAGATCCTGGATCGCGAAATCCTCGGCATCGCCGAAGCCATCCGGGCGTCGGGACTGTCCGCGGGCATCACCGACGCCGGGCTGTCACGCGGCCTGGCCGGGGTGTCCGGCAGCACGTTGGTGGTGAACCTGGCGGGTTCCCGCTATGCCGTGCGTGACGGCATGGCGACGCTGAACCCCCTGGCCGCCCAGATCATCGGGCAGCTGTCGAGCCTGGAAATCTAGGCGCCGCAGCGCGCGCTCACTGCTCGGCGTCCGCGCGCGGGCCGTGCTCCGGGGGCGGCGTAGTGGCCGCCGCGCCGCCGTGCCTGCCCGATGAATCCCCGTTGGTCTGCGCGAGCAGGTCGCGGATCTCGGTCAGCAAGACCACCTGCGCGTCGTCGGCCTGCTCGACCTCACCGCGCTTGCGCAACGTGTTGTAGGGCAGCACGACGAAGAAATACACGACCGCGGCGATGAGGATGAAGTTGATCGCGGCGGACAGCAGGATGTTCAGGTCGATCGTCTGACCGCCGCCGATGCCGATCTTCAGGGCGCCGACATTGGATTGCTGATTGACGCCGATCCGGTTGATCAGCGGCGTGATGATGCTTTCGGTGAACTTGGTGACCAGCGCGGTGAATGCGGTACCGATGACCACCGCGACGGCCAGGTCGACGATGTTCCCCCGCGACAGAAACTCCTTGAACCCTTTGAACATTGAAGATGTCCTTCCTGGGATTGGACAGAGTTTGCTCCTCGGCTGCTTGGCCAACCGCGGCGGGGCGCTCAGTGCAGGGTGAGGGTGACCGCCTGGCCCAGCGCCGAGCCCGCCACCGTGTTCGCCACGCGGGCCGGCAGCGCCACCAACACTACGCGGTCGCCGTCCGCGCCCTGGATCTTTGGCTTGGCCGACACGAGCACCACGACGGCGTCGGTGGCCACCACCTTGGGGACGGGCTGGGCGGTCTCCGTGGATGCCGCCGGCGCGGCCAGCACGTCGACGACGTCGCCGACGCGGACCAGGTCGATCAGGGCGCTGTCGGCCAGCCGCAGCGGCACGATGCGGGCGCCGGGCCCGGCGGTCACTTCCGCCAGCCGGCTGCCCAGCAACCGGACGTCGGTGAGGACCTCGCCGCGCCTGGCCGGGCCGGCCAGCGTCGAACCCGTCACGGTCCGCACATCGACCAACGACCCATCGGGAATGGTTGTGGCCAAACGCTTTTCGAGGCGAACGTCGTTCGGGGTCAGTGCTGCGCCGGGCCGCAGGTCGTGATCGGCGACCACCACGTCGGCGTAATCACCGGCCGGGTTGGAGCGCAGCGCCGCCAGCCCGGCCAGCACCACGAGGCCGCCTGCGGCGACCCGACGCGCCATGACGGTCCGAGTCCAATCCGGACGCGCCGTCCAGAGGCGGCCGAACAGGCTTGGGTTCAGCGACGGTTCGCGCACGCGGCAACGGTAAGCGCAGCCCGCTCAGGGGCGAATGCCGCCGCCGACGGCGACTGTGGATAACCCGTCAGGCCGACGCGGCCGCGGTGGACGCCGTGGAGTTGGCGCCCGACTTGTCGCCCGACCCGCTCGACCCGGTCGACTTCTCGCTCGACGACGAGCCCGAACCCGAATCGCTCGACGAGGACCCGTTGCTCGAGCCCGTCTTCTTGCCGGACTCCCGGCTGTCGGTGCGGTAGAAGCCGCTGCCCTTGAACACCACCCCGACGGAGTTGAACAGCTTGCGCAGCCGGCCGGAGCAGCGTTCGCAAGTGGTCAGCGCGTCGTCGGTGAAGGCCTGCACGATGTCGAAGCGATCGTCGCACTGGGTGCACTGATAGCTGTAAGTCGGCACGAAAACCTCCGGGTGATTGCAAAGCTTGTTAGCACTCTAGCGTCTCAAGTGCTAGAACCGCCACGTGATGTCACTCATTCCCGAACTGTTACCCGAGGGCGATCAAGCCCCGCCGCGGCGTGAGGGCGTGGGTCATCGCAACGTCGTGCGGCTCGGCGGGTAGCTCGTCCACCAATTCCGCGTCGCGCACCACGGCGACCAGCCGCGCCCCGGGGTCCCGGCCGCCCAGCGATCGGTCGTAGAAGCCGCCGCCACGGCCCAACCGCACCCCGGAGCGGTCGACGGCCAGCGCCGGCACCAGGATCAGGCTCGCCTCGGCGATCGCCGACGCGGGCAGCCACGGCTCCGGCGGCTCGAGCAATCCCCACCGCGCGGAGGTCAGTGTGCCGGGCCGGTATTCGCCCCAGCGCAGGGGCAGCGGCGCGTTGCCGGCGGCGGTGCGCGCAACCGGAAGCAGCACCCGTGCGTACCGCCGCAGCAACGCCTCGACCATGTCGATCGACCCTGGTTCGGCACCCACCGGCACGAAGGCGCACACGGTGTCGCCGCTGCTCACGACGCCGTCCGAGGCTTCCAGTCGCGCACTCAGCATTCGCGCCTCCGCGGCCCGGACGTCGTCGGCAACGCGGCGCCGGGCCGCCTGCAGTTGCTCGCGCAACGCGGCCTTGCCGGTGGTCGCCATGGGACAACCATTGCAGCCCCGTCTTTGCCCGCGCCACATCGACTCGGCAAACGGCGTTCGGGTTATCGTGTGAACAATGTCAAGCCCAAACGTGGTGGTCCCACACACGGCGATCGTGCCCGCTGCCGGTCTTGGTACCCGCTTCCTGCCCGCGACGAAAACGGTGCCCAAGGAGCTGCTGCCGGTCGTCGACACGCCCGGCATCGAGCTGGTCGCCGCCGAGGCGGCCGAGGCGGGCGCCGACCGGCTGGTGATCATCACCTCCGAGGGCAAGGACGGCGTGGTCGCGCACTTCGTCGAGGACCTGGTGCTCGAGGGCACGCTGGAGGCCCGCGGCAAGAAGGCGATGCTCGACAAGGTGCGCCGGGCGCCGCAGCTGATCAAGGTCGAGTCCGTGGTTCAGGCCGAGCCGCTCGGGCTGGGGCACGCCATCAGTTGCGTCGAGCCCACGCTGACGCTCGACGACGACGCCGTGATGGTCCTGCTGCCCGACGACCTGGTGCTGCCGACCGGCGTCCTGGAGACGATGTCAAAGGTGCGCGCGGACTACGGCGGCTCGGTGCTGTGCGCCATCGAGGTGGCGCCCGAAGAGATCAGCGCCTACGGCGTTTTCGATGTCGAGCCGGTGCCCGGCGCCGACCCCGACGTGCTGAAGGTCAACGGGATGGTCGAGAAGCCCAAGCGCGAGGACGCCCCGTCGTTGTTCGCCGCGGCGGGCCGCTACGTGCTCGACCGGGCGATCTTCGACGCGCTGCGCCGCGTCGAGCATGGGGTGGGCGGCGAAGTGCAGCTCACCGACGCGATCGCGTTGCTGATTTCCGAGGGCCACCCGGTGCATGTCGTCGTGCATCGCGGATCTCGACACGACTTGGGAAATCCCGGCGGCTACCTCAAGGCTGCGGTTGACTTTGCATTGGATCGTGACGACTACGGCCCGGATTTGCGGCGATGGTTGGTGGCGCGGTTGGGCCTGGCCGAGAAGTAGCCGGCCGATACCCGGCCAAGCGGGCGCCCGTAGACGGCAGAGAGGCGCGCTGTGCGTTCTGTTGAGGAGCAGCAGGCCCGGATAACGGCCGCCGCGGTGGCTCCGCGGCCCATCAAGGTGGCCATCGCCGAGGCGCAGGGCCTGATGTGCGCCGAGGAAGTCGTCACCGAGCGCCCGATGCCCGGCTTCGATCAGGCCGCCATCGACGGGTACGCGGTGCGCAGCGTCGACGTGCTCGGCGTTGGGGAAGTGGGTGCCGAGAGCCTCGGCGAGCCGCCCGGCACCGAAATCGACGAAGACCGGCGTGAGGGCCTGGTGCTGCCGGTGATGGGCACCATCGAGGCCGGGGCGCGCACGCCCAGCCGGCTGCAGCCCCGCCAGGCCGCCCGCGTGCACACGGGCGCCCCGCTGCCGACGCTGGCCGACGCCGTGATCCCGTTGCGCTGGACCGACGGCGGCAGCACCCGGGTGCGCATCCTGCGGGGGGCGCCGTCGGGGGCGTACGTGCGCCGCACCGGCGACGACGTGCAGCCCGGCGACGTCGCGGTGCGCGCGGGCACGGTCATCGGGGCCGCCCAGGTCGGCCTGCTGGCGGCGGTCGGCCGCGAACGGGTGCTGGTTCATCCGCGGCCGCGGGTGGCGGTGCTGGCCGTCGGGGGCGAACTGGTCGACATCTCGCGCACCCCGGGCAACGGCCAGGTCTACGACGTCAACTCCTACGCCTTGGCGGCCGCGGCCCGGGATGCCGGCGCGGAGGTCAACCGCATCGGCATCGTCAGCAACGACGCCCGGGAATTCCGCGAGACCGTCGAGGGCCAGATCAACCGCGCCGAGGTTCTGGTGATCGCCGGCGGGGTCGGGGGCGCGGCGGCCGAGGCGGTGCGGTCGGTGCTGTCCGAGCTCGGGGAGATGGAAGTCGTTCGCGTCGCCATGCATCCGGGGTCCGTGCAGGGGTTCGGGCAGCTCGGTCGCGAAGGCGTCCCGACGTTCCTGCTGCCCGCGAACCCGGTCAGCGCCCTGGTGGTCTTCGAGGTGATGGTGCGGCCGCTGATCCGCCTGTCGCTGGGCAAGCGCCAACCGATGCGCCGAATTGTCCAGGCGCGCACACTCTCACCGATCACCTCGGTCGCCGGGCGGAAGGGCTACCTGCGCGGCCAGCTGATGCGCGACCAGGAGACCGGGGAGTACCTGGTGCAGGCGCTGGGCGGGGCCCCCGGCGCGTCCTCGCACCTGCTGGCCACCCTCGCCGAGGCGAACTGCCTCGTGGTGGTGCCCAGCGGCGCCGAACAGATACGCACCGGCGAGATCGTCGACGTCGCCTTCCTGGCTCAGCGCGGTTAAGTGCAACGACTCCGCACGCTCGTGAACCTGTTGCGCACCAACGCCCGTCATCCGGGGTGGCCGCTGGACGTGGGGCCGCTGCGCGTTCCGGCCGGCGTCGTCCGGTTGCGCGCCGTGCGGATGCGCGACGGCGCCCAATGGAGCCGCATCCGGTTGGCCGACCGCGCGCACCTCGAGCCGTGGGAGCCCAGCGCCGAGACCGATTGGACGAGCCGGCACACGGTCGCGGCGTGGCCTGCGCTGTGTTCCGGTCTGCGCGCCGAGGCCCGCGCGGGCCGCATGCTGCCCTACGTCATCGAACTCGACGGCCAGTTCTGCGGCCAGTTGACCATCGGCAACGTCACCCATGGGGCGCTGCGGTCGGCCTGGATCGGTTACTGGGTGCCGCGGTCGGCGACCGGCGGCGGGGTGGCCACGGCCGCGCTGGCCCTGGGCCTGGACCACTGCTTCGGCCCGGTGATGCTGCACCGCGTCGAGGCCACCGTGCGGCCCGAGAACGCCGCCAGCCGGGCCGTGCTGGCGAAGGTGGGCTTCCGCCAAGAGGGGTTGTTACAGCGCTACCTCGAGGTGGACAAGGCCTGGCGGGACCACCTGTTGATGGCCATCACGGCCGAAGAGGTGTCCGGATCGGTGGCATCGACCCTGGTTCGGGGCGGGCACGCCAGCTGGGCATGACCGCGCCGCCCCAGCAAGCGGGCCTATCTGTGGCTATCGCGACACGAGTGACTCGTGGTGCTTGTGAGAGCCAAATTACAGGTGTGTAATTGTGCTGGTCACTAAGACCCGGCCGCGCTGGCCAAGCCTCGCGGGGATCGGAACCGAAGAGAGCAGGTCGTCATGCCAAGCATCCCGCAGTCACTGTTGTGGATCTCGCTCGTAGTGCTTTGGCTGTTCGTCTTGGTGCCGATGCTCGTCAGCAAACGAGACGCCGTGCGGCGCACCAGTGACGTGGCCCTGGCGACCCGGGTCCTCAACGGGGGTGCGAATTCCCGCCTACTCAAGCGCAATGGCCCCGCCGCCGGTCATCGCAGCGATCCGGACTGGAAGCCGGCGGAAGGGTCGGCGGAAAGCGAGGTCGACCTCGCCGAGGGCGAGGACGAGGACGAAGAGCACGACACCGAGGAGCTACAGGCCGCGCGTCCCGTCGTCATGAAGCTTGCGACGCCCGAGCGCACCGAGCCCGATTACCTCGACGTCGACGTTGTCGAGGATTCGCAGGCGCTGCCGGCCGGCGTCGCCGCGGCGGTCGAGGAGGAACCCGAAGCCGACGAGGACGACGAGGATTCCGACACCGACGTGGTCGCCCAGCACGGCGACGAAGACGACGAGGGCTACGAGTACGTCGAGGACTCCTCCGGTTTGGAGCCGGACGCCGAAGCCGACGACGAGGAGATGCCCGCGCCGATCCCGCGGAACGCCTCGCGCCGTCGCCGGTTCGACGCGAAGACCGCCGCCGCGGTGAGCGCGCGCAAGTACAAGTTCCGCAAGCGTGTGCTGATGGTCATGGCCGTCGTCCTGGTCGGCACGGCCACGGCCGCGTTCAAGATCTCGCCGACGGCGTGGTGGGCGTGCGGCGCCGCCACCGCCGTGACGCTGCTCTACCTGGCGTACCTGCGCCGCCAGACCCGCATCGAGGAGAAGGTGCGTCGCCGCCGCATGCAGCGGATGGCCCGGGCCCGCATGGGCGTGGAGAACGCCTACGACCGGGACTACGACGTGGTCCCGTCGCGGCTGCGGCGCCCGGGCGCGGTGGTGCTGGAGATCGACGACGAGGACCCGATCTTCGAGCACCTGGACTACGCGATGCCGATGCGCAACTACGGCTGGCCCCGCGACCTGCCGCGCGCCGTCGGCGAGTAGCGCCGGGGTGTTCGGCGGTTCGCGCCGCGGCTGGTAGCCTGCTAGCGATCAGGGGCTATGGCGCAGTTGGTAGCGCGACTCGTTCGCATCGAGTAGGTCAGGGGTTCGAATCCCCTTAGCTCCACCCAGTTTGAGCAGGTCAGGGTTTATGCAGCCGGTGCAGTCAGACGGGGCTTCCTTCGAGTGACCGCGTCTGTCCCAATTACTCGGCGGGGCCGGCAGCCGATGTCGCCGCGAGACCGCCGCCAGCAGCGCCTCTGCACGATGGATGCTATCCGTGGCGCGTCGAATCACGGTGCGTCCAGCTTCCAGCGAGGCCTCGGCTCGTCGCAGCGCCGCTTCTGCTTGCCGGGAGGATGCTGCCCCCCTCCTGCACGTTGCCTCCTGCGAGCGGGAGAAACAGGAAACCATCGAATTGCCGACTTCTCGGTCACCTAAACCGCGCCATCGGCGAAGCCTTTGCCTCCCCGGCGGTGACCGGCGGGTAGCCAAGGCGGGGGTCGCTGGGGTTCCCGGCTTGTCCGGGCTGTTGGCCTGGCCGGCCGACCACCTGACTGAGGCGGCCGATTACTGGGAGACGGTCAGCGAGCGCAGTTATGGCGTCGCGCGTGGCGGGGCGTCGGATCTCACAGCGGCCCGCTCGCGTGTGCGTTACGCCGTGGACGACGGGTGCAGCGCGGGATTCGTTGTCGGTGAAGACCTTTCGGTTCGGGACCGCATGGTTGGCGGCTCGGGCGCGCAGCGGGCCAGCTGCCAGGTGTGCCTCCGGCGAAAGCGCGCGCACATACCGTTGCCGGAGTGAGGAGAAGCTTCTACCAATGAGTCTTCATCCGGTCAGTCAGCTTTACGAATTCACGCCGGAGGTGCAGCCGACGTCCTCGCGACGAAATCCACTCGTCTTTGTGGGCGCGTTGGATGAGGCCGAGTTCATCGATATGCGCCTGTCCCCGCAGCGTTCCCGCGTCGGCGTTCTGTGCGCCATCCAATGGTGCCGTGACTTCGCGGGCTCCAACGTGGCCCTTGTCGTGCTGAACGGCGTAGGAAGCGTCAGCTGGTCCAACGACGACCAGTCGCGTCAGCGGCCTTGGCACGCGCAATACGGCGATTGGGGGCCGAAGCGATCCGCCGGCGCGACGTCTCCGACATGGAGCACCGGCAGTGACGATTCGTGGCCGCTCGATGCGCCTTCGCCACCAGAGGCAGCCGGCGCGGCACCGGGCTACATGCTGCAATTCGGTCGGTTGTCCGTATCGGGTCTAGCCGCTCGAATTTATATCGGACATATCGAGGGATTGGGCGAGGCTCCGCCGGACATGGGGGAGCTTTCCGACGCCGAAATCATCGCGGGATTCCCGCAGTGGTCATCGGTCATGGAAGTCCGCGAGTATTACACGTATCCCTGATTACGCGTTGGAATCGCTGAATTCTCTTACCCGGTCGCGGGTCAGCTCCGAGTCGGCGGCGTGCCGGCGCCCAGGCAGCCGGCGTCTGCGACCCACCCGCTCGTCAATGCGGGCCACGCGGCGACGCTCGGCGGCGCACCATAGCGCTCCGGCGACCGTCCCGAGGACGGCGACCAACACCGTCATCGCCAACCATTCGTAATGTCCGTAAGCCGCGACTGCTGCGGTGCTGATCATCCCGGCCACCCCGACGGCCAGTAGGCCGAGGCCTGGCCACAACAGGTTGTCCTTCATCGTCATGCCGGCGTGCGGCTGCGTGGTCCGGAAATGATCGGTCGGATCGTGATGCCTGTCTCCCATCATCCTCTCCCTCGGTCGTCGGACGAGATTGCGGCATGGTGTTACTCGTAGACACGATCGACGCCGCCGCGAGGTTCGGCTGAGTGGCGAAACTTCGAGTTTGGGGGAGGGGCCGAATGGGGGAAACCTGGCGTAACAACCCTCTTCTTGAGCGGCACGGTCCGGTCTCGGGTTGTTCCTATGGGACTCGGTTCAGCCCCTCCTGCGTCGAGTGTGCCCCGCACAGTGGCCACCGGCTATAGACGGCGCCCCTGAACGTTCACTTCCCGTCGGGATTCTTCGCTTGACGGCTGACGCCGTTACGGGTGTGCGACGAGATACGTTTCGTTGTCCAGCCCGGCGGTGAGTTCCTCGACGTCGAAGGGCCGGTCGAGCCGGGCGTGCAACGCCTTCGGATCGAGCAGCAGGCTGATTTCGACCGTCTGGCGGGCGAACATCCGCCCGATGAGCGGGTAGAGGCGGCGCATGATCACCCGCTCTGGCGCGGTGCATCGCGATGCGCAGTAGCCGACGTGGCCGATCTCGTCGGTGAGGATCTCGCTGTACAGCAGTTCGATTCGCTCGGCGACCTCGGGTTCGTCGGCGAACAGCTCGATGCCGACGCGGCGCAATTCGTCGAACATGACGCAGCCGGCCATCTCGCCGGCGCCGACGAATGCGAAGCTCAGCCGTTCGGGAAGGAACACACCGATTTTGACGAACTGCCGCATGACGAATGGCGGAGGGACGACTTGGAACGTCAGGTCGAAGATGTCGAGCGCGTAAGCGAGCAGGCGGGTGTGGTAGTGCTCTTCCAGTTCGAGGTAGACGTTTTCGGGCGGCAGATTCTGATCGCTGTTGCGCCCGTAGGTTTCGCCGAGCCCGACGCCGAACCGCTCCGCCTGGTTCAGCTTGGCGGTCGCCAACAGGAAGAGCATCTTGCGATCCAGTCCGGCCTCGGGCCGCCTCCGGCGCAAGTTGCGCAGGAACGTCCGTTGGTCGATCGGGTGGGCCGACCGGACGGGGTTCGCTTGAATTTGACCGAAGAACTGCTCGCGCTTCGCCAATCGTCGGTTGAGGAGATCGGCCTCGCCGTCGCGCCTAGCCAGGAACTCGCGATACCCCTGGATGCTCGTGCTGTTCATCGTTTCTCCATTCCGTTGACACTCGTTGACACGTAACGACTTAACAGCGCAGGGTCGTGTGATCCGATGGCGAGCAGCGCAAAGAGGCCGGTGAGAAAGAACATCGCAAGTTCCGCGGCGTCCGCGTCGGACGGGACTTGTCCCGCATCTTGCGCACGGCCGATCGCGCCCGCCAGGAACTGTGCGATGGGGTGCTGCGCCAGCTCTTCTTCAACGGGACGCGACGGCGAGAAATGCAGACCGAGCATGTCGCGGAAAACGGCTGCACCCAAACGATTTTCGGCGTCAAGTATCCGAGATACGACGTCCGACAGGATCGTAGCCAAATCGCCCTCGGCTTCGCCGAGTTCGTCGATGATCCGCCTCTCCTCGTTGCGCTCCAGTTCGGCGAGAACGTGCTCCTTGGTCGGGAAGTGGAAATAGAAGGTCCCCCGCACCACGCCGGCCGCGGCGGCGATCGCGCTCACGTCTGCCGCGGCCAGCCCGCGCTGCCCGATCTCGTCCAGCGCGGCGTCGAACAGGCGCGCCCGGGTTTCCAGGCGCCGAGCCTCCCGTACGCCGGACGGCGCCTGCAGTGACGGCATGGGGGGACCCTACGCCGATTTGCTGACGACCGTCAATGACGGGCGTCAGTCAAATCTGGGGGCGGGTTTCGCCTCGAACGCCTAGAGCTCGCCTACGGGTAGGCCGGCGATTGCCCGCCGCTTGACGCGGGTACTGATCCCTTCGGACGGGCCACGAAACGAAGGGATCGCATGGCGACGCGCGAGGACGACGGCTCCGACCGCCTGTTGCAAGAGCTGCTGTTGGCCTACGGGCCGTGCGGGCAGGAAGCCGAGGTGCGCGCCGTGTGCGCACGCGAGCTGCGGCCCGTCGTCGACGACATGTGGACCGACGACGCGGGCAATCTGATCGGGTACATCGCCGCCACGCTCCCGAGCGACGACGCTGGGCGCGGGTACCGCCATCGGGTGTCCTCGGCGGCCGAACCCGGCGTCGCGACGCGGGTGATGGCGCACATGGACGAGCTGTCCATGCTGGTCAAGCGGGTGGAATCGGACGGCACGCTGCACCTGACCCAGCTCGGGACGATGTACCCCGGCAACTTCGGCCTCGGGCCGGTCGCCGTCCTCGGCGATAAGGAGACGCTGACCGCGGTGCTCACGCTCGGCTCCGAGCACACCACCCAGGAGAGCCAGCGGATCTGGCAGACCAAGCCCGACCAGGGCGATAAGGCGCTGGACTGGGATCACGTCTACGTCTTCACCGGCCGCAGCACCGACGAGTTGCAGGCCGCGGGAATCCGCCCGGGCACCCGGGTGTGCGTCGACCGCAGCAAGCGGACGCTGGTCGATTTCGGCGAGTACCTGGGCTGCTACTTCCTCGACGACCGCGCCGCGGTGACCGCCCTGCTGCGCGCTGCCCGCCTCCTTCGCGAGCGCGACCAGCGACCGGTCGACGACGTCTATCTCGTGTTCACCACCAACGAGGAGGTCGGCGGGGTGGGGGGCACCTATGCCAGCGGGTCCCTGCCGGGGACGCTCACCCTCGCCCTGGAGGTCGGTCCCACCGAGCAGGAGTACGGCACCACCGTCGGCGGCGGGCCGATCATCGGCTACAGCGACGCGCTGTGCGTCTACGACAAGGACGTCGCCGACCGGCTGATGAGCATCGCCACCGAGCAGGGCCTCTCGCCCCAGGGCGCCGTCCTGGGCGCCTTCGAATCCGACGCGTCGCACTCCAAGGCCAACGGGCTGACGCCGCGCGCGGGCCTGCTGTGCCTGCCGACGTTGAGCACCCACGGCTACGAAGTGATGCGCCGCAGCGCGATCGACGAAATGGCGTCGATCATCGCGGATTTCGTGCGGCAGCCCGGCGCGCATGCGCGCGGCGAAGACTAATACGGTCCCAAAATTTGCCTGAACATTGCCTAAGAGCCGCGTGGCGGGCCCGGGCGCGTCGAAATGCCGGGCCTACGGTCGACGGATGAACGTTGACTACTACCTGCAGAAGGTGCCGGTTGAGTCGGTGCGGCCCGGGTTTTCGCTTGCCGTTGAGGCCGGTGGGGACTATCGCCTGTTTCGGGTCGAATGCACGCAGATGACGCAGCGCAGCGGTCAGCCGGTCAGGTTCACGCTCACGTCCGAGCCCGTCGACGGCGGCGAACCGTGGGTCCTGGACTGCGAGGAGGGCACGCCGGTCGTTCGGGTTATCGGCGTGTGCAAGGCGGCCTCCTAGGCCCGTCAGGCGGGCTTCGCGGCGACGACGAACTGCAGCGCGCGCTGGGTCTGCTGCTCGATGTCGACCAGGCCGGCCGACGAGAACAGGTCGACGAAGGCGTGCCGGTCGAACATCGTGAGCCCGATGACGCCCGCGCCGGCCGTCATCGCCCGGCGCACCGCGGCCAGGTCCGGGACGTAGCTGGTGAGGATCGCGATCCGCCCCCCGGGCTCGAGCACCCGCACCATTTCGCGCGCCACCCCGAACGGCTCGGGCATCAGATACAGCGCGCCGAAGCAGCACACCGCGTCGAACGTCGCGTCGGCGAACGGCAGCGCCCGGGCGTCGCCCCGGACGTAACAGGTCTGCGGCGTGCTGTTGTCCAGGACGGCGCGGGTCAGCATCGGCTCGGAGATGTCGAAGCCGACGGCCAAGCCGCCATCCGATAACTGCGCGGCCAGCGATCCGGTGAAATTGCCCGGGCCGCAAGCGACGTCGAGCAATCGCCGCGCGTTCGACAGCCGCAGTGCCGACGCCGCGCGGCGCTGTTCGGCGCGGGTGGTGACGCCGCTGGCGGCGTAGAAGGCGGCCGGGCGCCACAGCCGCTCGTAGACCGTCGCGACGAGCGGGCTGTTCATGGCGCGCTGCGCGAACGTCGGTGCCGGAGAACTCGTCGATTCGCCCAACACGTCGAGGAAACCGTGCCGCAGTGCGGCGGCCTCGGTGAGCAGACCGCGGGTCAATTCGACTGCATCCTGGCTCATTTCATCGCTTTCGTGAGGGGTGGGGCGCCTCGGCGCAATCCGCAGGTGAATCCCGATTTTTCCGTCGATCCGACTGCTACGCTAGGGCTCTTCGTCAGAGATCGATGCATTGGGGTTGGCACGTGGCGCACATTTCGCCGACGATCGCGCGCGTCGGCCGGCTGAGCGGATGACGTCTGCAGTGAATCCCCGGCCCCGAATCCGCGCCCGCGCGCCGCTGCGGATTTCGTTCGCGGGGGGCGGGACCGACGTGCCGCCGTTCCCCACCACCGAGGGTGGCTGCGTGCTGTCGGCGACCATCGACCGCTACGCCTACGGCTCGCTGACCCCGCGCACCGATCGCCGGGTGAGTATCGAGTCAGTGGACTTCAAGACCACCCACGAGATGACGCTCGACAGCGAGATCCTTTACGACGGCAGCCTCGACCTGATCAAGGCCGCCGTGCGGCGTTTCGGCCGCGACGGCACCGACGGCTACGACCTGGTGTTGCGGTCGAGCGCGCCACCGGGTTCGGGGCTGGGCTCGTCCTCGACGATGATGGTCGCGCTCACCGGCCTGCTCGCCGAGCACTACCGGGCGCCGATGGGCGAGTACGAGACCGCCCAGCTGGCCTGCGCCATCGAACGCGAGGACCTCGGCATCGCCGGCGGCATGCAGGACATGTACGCGGCGACGTTCGGCGGATTCAACTTCATCGAGTTCACCGACCGGGTGATCGTCAATCCGCTGCGCGTGCGCGACCAGACCGCGTTCGAGCTCGAGCTCAGCCTGCTGCTGTGCTACACGGGCATCACGCGCGACTCCGGGCGCGTGATCGAGGACCAAACTCGCCGCGCCACAACGGGTGCCGACGACACGCTGGCCGGATTGCGGGCACAGAAGGAACTGGCGGTAGCCATGAAGGCCGCGCTGCTGACGGGCAAGCTCAACGACTTCGGCGCGCTGCTGGGCGAGGCGTGGATCCAGAAGAAGCGCATGTCGCCCTACATCACCAACGAGCGCATCGACGAGCTCTACGACCTGGCGCTGCGCAACGGCGCACTCGGCGGCAAGATCACCGGCGCCGGCGGTGGCGGTTACATCCTGCTGTTCTGCGACTTCACCAAGAAGCACCGCCTCATCGAAAGCCTTGAGTCAGCCGGGGCGACCATCACCGAATTCGCTTTCGAGAGCAAGGGATTGACCACATGGCAGGCATGAGTGGCACCGACGTCGTCCCGCCAAGTGTCGAGCTGGTTCAGGAGCGACTGGCGGACACGATCGCGGTCAAGCAACAGATGCTGTCGGGCGCCATCGCGGCGCAGACCGTCGAGATCGCACGGCTGATGATCGCGTCGCTGCGTTCCGGTGGAAAGGTGATCTTCTTCGGCAACGGCGGATCCGCACAAGACGCGGGCCATCTGGCCGCAGAGTTGATGGGACGCTTCGCATTTGACCGCCCGGGCCTCGCCGCGATCAGCTTGCCGGACGCCACCGCGGCGATGACGGCGATCGGCAACGACTACTCCTACGACGAGGTGTTCGCGCGCCAAGTGCTCGCCGCCGGCCGCGCGGGCGACGTGGTGGTCGGCCTCACCACGTCGGGCAACTCCCCGAATGTCGTCCGCGCGCTGGAGGCGGCCGCCGATGCCGGGATGGCGACCGTGGCGCTCACCGGCGCGCGCGGCGGCAAGGTGGCCGACGTGGCCGAGTTCTGCATCCGGGTCCCCAGCGACAACACGGGACGGGTGCAGGAGGCGTGCCTGCACCTCGGCCACTCGATCTGCGAGATGGTCGAAGCGGCCCTGTTTGCCCGACCGTCCTGAGGCCGTCCCGACCGATGCCCGAATTGCGGAACGTCCGCACCGTCTTCCTGGACCGGGACGGGACCATCAACGTCAAGGCGCCCGACGGCGAGTACATCAGGTCTCCCGACGAGCTGGTCCTGCTGCCCGGCGCGGCGCGGGCGGTGGCCGCCCTGAATGCGGCGGGCCTGCGCACGGTCCTGGTCACCAATCAGCGCTGGCTGTCCGAACCGGCCGCTGACACGGCGCGGTTCGCCGCCGTGCACCAGCGCCTCGAACAGCTGCTGGCCGACGAAGGCGCCCGCATCGACGCCGCCTACCACTGCCCGCACGCCGCGGCCAGCTGCGACTGCCGCAAGCCCGAGGCGGGCATGCTGTTGCGCGCGGCGCGCGAGCACGGTTTCGCCCTGACCGAATCGGTGATGATCGGGGACAGCGATGCCGACGTGCAGGCGGGCCGGGCGGCCGGCGCGGCTACCGTCTTGCTGCGCGCCGGCGGTGGGACGGCGGCCGGCGCCGACGTCGTGGTCGACGACCTCGCCGCCGCGGTGCGCCTCATCCTGGGCGCCAGGGAGGCTAGTCCCGCCTAAACCGTTGCGCCGCAGAGCGAACCACCAACGCCAGCGCGAAGGGCAGGTCGTCGCGCAGGTACCTGCGGGCGAGTCGCCGCGGCTCGAGCGCCAGCCGGTGCACCCACTCGAACCCGAACCGCTGCAACACCGGGGACGCCCGCCGAACCACGCCGGCCGTCATCGCGATGCCGCCACCGCAGGCGAGGAACCACGCGTTGGGCAGTTCGGCGCGCAGCAGTTCGATGAGGCGTTCCTGGCGGGGAAAGCCCAAGCCCACGAAGACCAGATCGGGTGCGGCGGCCACGACGGCGGCGACCGCCCCCCGCGTCCCTTCCGCGGTGCTGTCGAAGCCGAATTCCGGCGAGCAGGTGCCGGCGACGCGCAGGTCGGCGGAGCGCGCCACCAGCGCCGCGGCCGCCCGCTCCGGTACCCCCTGCGCGCCGCCGAGGAGATAGACCGACTTCCCGTCGGCCGCCGCGGCGGCGCTCAGCGGAAGGATCAACGACGAGCCGGCGACGCGCTCGGGCAGCCGGTCTCCCCGGGCCCGCGCCGCCCACACCAGGGGCATGCCGTCGGCGACGACGAGGGACGCCCGGCCGATCAGCTCGGCGAGCTCGGGGCCCCGGGCGGCCGCAAGGGCCACGTCGATGTTCACCGGGACGATCGAGCCGCCGCGGCCGGCGGCCCAGGCCGCGCGCACGATCTCGACGACCTGCCGTTCGGTCAGGGCGTCGAACCAGAGACCGCCCACCTGGACCTTGCGCGGGCTCGTCCCCGTCAGCCTGCGGCCTGCGCTCACCCGATCATCATGCCCCGCGGCGTCGCCGACGGATGCCCTCGACGCGCCCTCCTTGCCGCGGCCGGAACCCAGCCCATAACCTGGGCAACATCCGACCGCGTCCGGGGGTGTCGGGCCTGGCGCGGTAGACGACGGCAACGCAGGCGGGCAGGTCATGGCACAGCGGCGGTCACCGCGACGCGCAGACCCGGGCTGCGATGGTGTGAGCGGCGGGCTATCGCGGTGGCCTTGACCGGCGCGCGAGCGGATGAGCTGGCGGCGATGGACATCTTCGAGGGATGTCCCACCTCCGATCTGGTGCCGTTGGCCGCCGCGTTGCAACCGCTGCGCGCCGCGGCCGGCCAGGTGCTGATGAGGCAGGGCGAGGAAGCCGTCTCGTTCCTGGTCATCTCGTCGGGCATCGTCGAGATCACCCATGTCGGCGACGACGGCGTGGTCATCGTCGAACACGCGTTCCCGGGCATGCTCATCGGGGAGATCGCCCTGCTGCGGCACATCCCGCGGACGGCGACGGTCACCACCGCCGGCCCGCTGACCGGGTGGATCGGCGACAACGACGCCTTCGCCCACATGCTCCACATTCCCGGCGTGATGGAGCGGCTGCTGCGCACGGTGCGCCAGCGTCTGGCCGCGTTCATCACCCCGATCCCGATCCGGGTGCGCGACGGAACGCACCTCATGCTGCGGCCGGTGCTGCCCGGCGACAGCGAGCGGACCGTGCACGGACACATCCAATTCTCCAGCGAGACGTTGTATCGGCGCTTCATGACGCCGCGGCTGCCCACCCCGGCGTTGATGCACTACCTCTCCGAGGTCGACTACGTCGACCACTTCGTCTGGGTGGTGATCGACGGCGACGACCCGGTGGCCGACGCGCGCTTCGTGCGTGACGAAAGCGATCGCAGCGTCGCCGAGATCGCCTTCACCGTCGCCGACGCCTACCAGGGCCGAGGGATCGGCACGTTTCTGGTGAATGCGCTGTCCATCGCGGCGCGGGTCGCCGGGGTCGAAAGATTCTCGGCGCGAATGCTTTCCGACAACCTGCCGATGCGCACGATCATGGATCACTACGGTGCGGTCTGGCAGCGCGAGGACGTCGGCGTCATCACCACCGTCATCGACGTGCCGCACCGGCCCGACCATGGCGTGCGGCGCGACGTGGCCGCCCAGATCGAGCACGTCGCCCGCCAGATGATCGAGGTGGTCGGCTGAGCCCCTTCCGGATCGGCCCGCTGACAACCCCCGCGCTCGCGCTGTTGGTGGCCGCATGCGCCCACACGCCCGCACCCGCTCCGCCGCCCGGGCCCACGAAATCGCCGGCGCCCAAGGCGGTCAACCCGGCCAACATCAAGCGGTTGGTTCGCGAGCTGCCGCCCGGGTACGAGGCGACCACGGGCATCCCCAGCGGGGCGTCGCCGCGAGTGATCTGGAGCCTGGGCCCCGAGGCATTGGACAGCGCGACGAGGCCGCCGCAATGCGCAACGCTCGCCGACCCCGGGAACGGACGCGATCAGTCGGCGCAGGGTGTGTCGGGGTCGGGCAGCGGGGGGATCGTCGACGCGGTGGTGGTGGCTTTGCCGGGCCCGGTTGACCTGCCCGGCGACGTCGTCACCGCATGCGGGCAGTGGACCATGACCGCCGGGCGTGCCACGGCAAGCGTGCGCCTCATCGAGGCCCCGCGCATCGATGGCGCCTCGACCGTCGGCATGGTCGCCGACGTCAAGTCGTCCGTCGAGTCGGGCACCGAGATAGATTCGCGCACATACACATACACGGCCTACCTGGGCAACTACTACGCGTTTACCACGCTGACCACCGACCCGGGTTCGGTGGTGCCCGCGTTGGCACCGCAATTCGCCGCCGACCTGCTCGTCAAAACGGTGTCCACGTTGCGCAGCTGACGCAGCCGCCTTGGGTAGATTGGCCACGATGTTCAAGGAGGCGGTCGCAGTGGCGGCGGTGTGCGTGCTCGCCGGCTGCTCATCCGGGGCGACGACCTCGGCGAAGGTCGACATCAAGAAGGTCGCCGACGTGAAGTCGAGCTTCGGGCCGGACTTCAGGGTCACCGACATCGGTGAGCGCGGGATCGATCCCAAGGTGCTGGCCGGCCACAAGCTCCCCGAGGGGCTCACGTTCGACCCCGCCGGCTGCGCGAAGGCGGCGACCGGCCCGGACATGCCCCCGGACGTGCAGGGCAACATGGCCGCGGTCTCCGCCGAGGGCAAGGGCAACCGGTTCGTCGTCATCGCCATCGAAACGTCAAAAGCGTTGCCGTTCAACGACCCTGGGAAGGAATGCGCCAAGATCGCGTTCTCCGGCCCGCAACTGCGGGGCGGCATGGAGGTGGTCGACGCGCCGCAGATCGACGGGGCTCGCACCATGGGTGTGCACCGCGTGCTGCAGGCGCTGGTGGCGGGCGGGCCCCGCACCGGCGAGCTCTACGACTATTCGGCGCAATTCGGCGAGTACCAGGTGATCGTCACGGCCAATCCCCTCGTGATCCCCGGGCAGCCGGTCGCGCCGGTCGATACGCAACGCGCCCGCGACTTGCTCGTCAACGCGGTGAGGGCGGTCCGCAGCTAGCGCCTCAGCGCACGCCGCGCGGGCGGAACTGGATGCTGATGCGCGGGCCCACCGGCGCCGCCGTCTTGGGCACGGCGTGCTCCCAGGTGCGCTGACAGGATCCGCCCATCACCAGCAGATCGCCGTGCGCCTGGGGCAGCCGCAACGACGGCCCGCCGCCGCGGCGGCGCATGGCGAACGTGCGGGTGGCGCCCAGGCTGATGATCGCCACCATGGTGTCCTCGGAGCTGCTGCGGCCGATGGTGTCGCCGTGCCAGGCCACGCTGTCGGACCCGTCTCGGTAGCAACACAATCCGACCGTGGTGAACGGTTCGCCGAGCTCGCCGGCATAGATGTCGTTGAGGCGGCGCCGCAGCCGGGCCAGCAGCGGGTGGGGCGGCTCGTCGACGGTGAGGTCGTGGAAGCTGACCAGCCGCGGCACGTCGACCACGCGGTCATACATCTGCCGGCGTTCCTCCCGCCACGGGACCGCCGACAACAGGGCGTCGAGCAGGTCGTCCGCTTCGGCGAGCCAGCCGGCGCGGATTTCGATGAAGGCGCCGTCGCCGAGTTGTCGGCGCTCGGTGTGCTGGAACAGGGAGCCTTGTACCGCCATCTCCACGGCACCCAGTCTATCGCACATTCGTTCGATGACCCGGGGCGCGCGGGGGCGTGTGCCCGGACGGGCGGGTCGGGCGCGGCTACGGTTGTGGGTGTGGTCGACCTGGGCACCGATTCCGAGGTGGGAGCGCTGCGCGTCGTCATCCTGCACCGCCCCGGCGGCGAGTTGCGGCGGCTCAACCCGCGCAACATGGACCAGTTGCTGTTCGACGGGTTGCCCTGGGTGGCGCGCGCCCAAGACGAGCACGACCAGTTCGCCGAATTGCTGCGGTCCCGCGGCGTGCAGGTGCTGCTGTTGTCGGACCTGCTGGCCGAGGCGCTGACCCACAGCGGGGCCGCGCGGATGCAGGGGGTGGCCGCGGCCGTCGACGCCCGTCGGCTGGGAGTGCCCCTGGCGCAATCCCTTTCGGCCTACCTGCGGGGGCTGGAGCCGGCCCGGCTGGCCCAGGTGTTGATGGGCGGCATGACGTTCAACGAATTGCCGTCGGACATCCGGACCGACGTGTCGCTGGTGCTGCGCATGCACCAGGGGGCGGACTTCGTCATCGAGCCGCTGCCCAATCTGGTGTTCACCCGTGACTCGTCGATATGGATCGGCCCGCGGGTGGTGATCCCCACGCTGGCGCTGCGGGCCCGGGTGCGCGAGGCGTCATTGACCGATCTGATCTACGCCCACCACCCGCGGTTCACCGGGGTGCGGCGCGCCTACGAGTCGCGCACCGCTCCCGTCGAGGGCGGCGACGTGCTGCTGCTCGCCCCCGGCGTGGTGGCGGTGGGCGTCGGTGAACGAACCACCCCGGCCGGCGCGGAAGCGTTGGCCCGCAGCCTCTTCGAGGACGGCCTGGCGAGCAAGGTGCTCGCCGTGCCGATCGCCCAGCGCCGCGCCCAGATGCACCTCGACACAGTGTGCACGATGGTCGACACCGACACCGTGGTGATGTACGCCAACATCGTCGACACGCTCTCGGCGTTCACGATCGAGCGGACGCCGGAGGGCGTCGCGATCAGCGACGAGGCGCCGTTCCTGGAGGCCGCCGCCAAGGCGATGGAGATCGACCGGCTGCGCGTCATCGACACGGGACTGGACCCGGTCATCGCCGAACGCGAGCAGTGGGACGACGGCAACAACACGTTGGCGCTGGCGCCCGGCGTCGTCGTCGCCTACGAGCGCAACGCGCAGACCAACGCGCGGCTTCAGGACGCCGGCATCGAGGTGCTGACCATCGCGGGCTCCGAACTGGGCACCGGCCGCGGCGGGCCACGCTGCATGTCGTGTCCCGTCGCCCGCGACCCGGTGCGCTAGGCGTCGAGATTGCCGGCATGGTCGTGATTGGCGGACAGTTCACAGCCTTCACGGCAATCTCGATGACGATCGGCTCGCCAACGCGTCGCGTGCCCGTTGAACGATGACGCGGGGCCGGTCCTCGTTGATCACCCTGATCACAGCCCAACCGAGGCGGCTCAACATCTCCGCTCGACGAATGTCTTTGACGTACTGGCTTCTATCGGTGCGGTGCTGCTCGCCGTCGTACTCCACCGCGACCATCGGTTGCTCCCAACCCATATCCAGGTAGGCCACTAGCCGCCCGTCGGTGACTCTGATCTGCGTGGTGGGCCGTGGGAGACCGGCGTCGACCAGGACCAGGCGCAACCAGCTCTCTTTCGGCGATTGCGCACCACCGTCCATCAGGGACAGGGCGACTTGGCATCGTCGGACGCCGCGGGCCCGCTTGTAACGAGCGATCAGCCGAGTCACGTCTAACGGGTCGAGGGCCGTCGCGGCCGACAGCGCGTCGAGTTGGGCAACCGCCAGACCGCGGGGCAGGTGTCGGGCCAGATCGAACGCCGTTCGCGCCGGGTTGGTCACCGGTAGGCCATGGAGTTCGACGAGATCCCCGGGGGCGATATGTTCCCGGCGGACGATGATGCCGGGCGGTGCGTGGTTGAAAGGCCCGATGACCTCTACCGGGACAAAGTCGTCCACCCATTTCGCTCCGTGGAGTGCGGCTGCGGCCCGGCCGGCGATGATCGCCCGTCGACCCGACCACAGCCAGGCGGCGTAGATATTGTCATGCAGCGATGCGCCCGCGTTCTTCGGTACGTATACGTCCCGATGGATTTGGCGGTAATTCCAACGCAATTGACCCCGGGTCAGCGATCCGCGCGCTATTGCTTCGCTCCCGACAAAGACCCGCGCCACGCGCTCATCATGAGCGTCGCCACCGCTGGCCCGTTCACATTGCCGCCATGGTTGTGGACAACGCGATTTGTACAGCCCTCACGGCAATCTCGACGCCGAAAACCTCAGCGCCAACTGGGCAGCCAGATCTCCATGTCCCAGGTCTGCTGCGAAATCGGCAGCCCGGTAAGCACCGGGAACAGCCAGGCGAAGTTGGTCACCACCAAAGCGACGTAACAGCACACCGCGATCAGCCCCAGCGTGCGCCGTTCGGAGCCCCCCATACCGCGGGCGCGGTTCGGCGGGTAGAGGATGTCCCCGCAGATCAGCGCGATCCCCATCACCAGGAACGGTGCCATCGTCGCCGCGTAGAAGAAGTACATCTGCCGGTCGATGTCGGCGAACCAGGGCAGCCACCCCGCGCAATAACCGGTCAGCACAACGGCATAACGCCAATCGCGGCGCACGAATGTGCGCCAGCACGCGTACAGCAGAACGGGCACCGCCAGCCACCACATCGCCGGCGTGCCCACCAGCATCTCCGCCTTGACGCACGATTGCGCACCGCACCCGGACACGTTCTGCTGATCGATCGCGTACAGCACCGGCCGCAACGACATCGGCCAGCTCCACGGCTTGGACTCCCACGGGTGGTAGTTGCCGGCGGAGTTCGTCAGGCCCGCGTGGAATTGAAAAGCCTTGGCGCTGTAGTGCCATAGCGAGCGGATGGCGTCGGGCAGCGGTACCACCGAGTGCGGGCCGATCGACTGGCCCACCTCGTGGCGGTCGATCGCAGTCTCGGAGGCGAACCACGGCGCGTAGCTGGCCAGGTACACCGCGACCGGGATGAGGCCCAACGCGTAACCGGTGGGCAGCAGATCGCGCCGCAACACCCCGAACCAGGGTCGTATCACCTGGTACTGGCGCCGCGCCGCCACGTCGAACGCCAACGACATCACGCCGAAGAACAGGACGAAATACAGGCCGGACCACTTTGTGCCGCAAGCCAATCCGAGCAGGACGCCGGCCAGGAAGCGCCACCACCGCACCCCCAACCGCGGACCCCACACCGTCGCGGTCGCCCGGCCCTCCAGCAGCGCGGCGTGCATGCGCTGGCGCATCTGATCGCGGTCGACGATGAGAGCGCCGAACGCGGCGACCACGAAGAACGTCAGGATGCCGTCGAGCAGGGCGGTCCGCGCGGCGACGAAACTGACGCCGTCGCAGATCACCAGCACCCCGGCGATGGCGCCCACCAGCGTCGAGCGGCTGATCCGCCGCACGATCCGCGTCACCAGCACCACCAGCACGACGCCCAGCAGGGCGCCGGTGAACCGCCAGCCGACCCCGTCGTACCCGAAGATCCCCTCGCCGATCGCGATCAGCTGCTTGCCGACCGGCGGGTGGACCACCAGGCCGAACCCGGGGTTGTCCTCCACCCCGTGGTTGTGCAGCACCTGCCAGGCCTGCGGCGCGTAGTGCTTCTCGTCGAAAACGGGTGTGCCGGCGTCGGTCGGCGACCCGAGATTGAGGAACCGGGTGATCGTTGCCAGCACGGCGATCACGCCCGTGACGACCCAGCCGCGGATGTGGTCGGTCGGCCCGAAGTCGGCCACCGGAACCATCGGCCCCGGGCTGACGACGGGCACGACATGCTCGGGGCCGGCGACCAAGGATTCGCGGGGCGGGGCGGACATCGGTGTCGATCGTAGGCTGTCCGACATGACCACTGGCCGCCTGTTGCTGGCCGCGACCCCGTTGGGCCAGCCGTCGGACGCCTCCCCCCGGCTCATCGACGCCCTCGCCCACGCCGACGTGGTGGCCGCCGAGGACACCCGGCGCGTCCGCATCCTGGCGAAAGCCCTGGACGTGACCATCGGCGGCCGCGTCATCAGCCTGTTCGACCGGGTCGAGGCGGCCCGGGTGGAATCGCTTATCGCCGCGCTGAAGGCCGGGGCGACGGTGTTGGTGGTCAGCGACGCCGGGATGCCGGTGATCAGCGACCCCGGCTTCCGGCTGGTCGCGGCCTGCGTGGACGCCGACCTGCCGCTGACCTGCCTGCCCGGCCCGTCGGCGGTGATGACGGCGCTGGCCCTGGCGGGCCTGCCGGCGGAGAAGTTCTGCTTCGAGGGGTTCGCGCCCCGCAAGAGGGCGGCGCGGCGGGCCTGGCTGGACTCGCTGGCCGACGAGCGGCGCACCTGCGTGTTCTTCGAATCGCCGCGCCGGCTGGCCGCGTGTCTGCGCGACGCCGTCGACCGGCTCGGCGGCGCCCGGCGCGCGGCCATCTGCCGGGAGCTGACCAAGGTGCACGAGGAGGTGGTGCGCGGGTCGCTGGACGAGCTGGCGGCGTGGGCGGACGACGGGGTGCTCGGCGAGATCACCGTCGTGCTGGCCGGCGCCACCCCGCGCGCCGACCTGCCGGCGCTGGTCGAGCGGGTCGAGGAGCTGGTGGCCGGGGGCGCGCGCGTCAAGGACGCGTGCGGCGAGGTGGCCGCCGCGCATCCGGGGGTGCGTTCGCGGCAGCTCTACGACGCGGTCCTGCAGTCGCGCCGCGGGTGAGGATCAGCCGGCCGAGAACGCGGCGGCGATGCGGGGCTGCCCGACGATCGGCGACGCCTTGTGCAGGCATTCGGCCCATTCAGCGTCGGGATCGGAATCGGCGGTGATCCCCCCGCCGACGCCCAGCACGGCCCCACCGGCGGCGTCGAACTCGACGGTGCGAATGGCGACGTTCAATTCGCAGCCCGCCACGGGGGAGGCCAAACCGACTGTCCCACAGTATATTCCGCGACGACGCGGTTCCCACTGCGAGAGCAGTTGGCGCGCGCGGTGTTTGGGCGTCCCGGTGACCGACGCCGGCGGGAACGCGGCGTCCAGCAACGCCGAGGTCGGCAGGTCGACGGGGACCCGCGCCGAGACCGTCGAAACCAGGTGCCACACCCCGGGGGCGCGGCGCACCACCAACAATTCGGGCACGGTGACGGTGCCGACGGTCGCCACCCGGCCGAGGTCGTTGCGCACCAGGTCGACGATCATGATGTTCTCGGCCACCTCTTTCGCCGACGCCCGCAGCGCCGACGGCCAGGCGTCCAGGGGCAGGGTCCCCTTGATCGGGCTGGACGTCACGAGCGTGCCGCGCCGCCGCAGGAAGAGCTCCGGGGACAGCGACGCCACCGCGCCCCACGGCCCGGCGACATAGGCCGCCCGCGCCGGGGAGGTGCGCGCGATGCCCTCGGCGAAGAAGTCCAGCGGGGCGCCGTCCACCCTCCCGGTGAATTGGGTGCACACGCACGCCTGGTAGACCTCGCCGGCGCGGATGGCCTCCAGGCAGTTCTGCACGCCGTCGCGGTGGGCCACCCGGTCGGCGGGGCCCCAGTCGATCCGGCACTCGCGCGCCGGTGGCGGCGCCGTCGCCAGCGCGGCGGCCAGCCAGTCCGGCATCGCCGCGCCCGACAGGCTCTCGTACCACCACTGGCCGTCCCGGTCGCGGCGCAGGACGCAATCGGTCCAGGCGCCCGCGGCTTCGGGAATCCGGTGCGGCCCGCCGTCGGCGCCGGGATCGGGATAGGAGAGGTAGCCGATCCAGCCACCACCCACCGCGGGGGAGTCGGCCGGCTGGGCGCCCAGCCGGACCGCGAAGGCCGCGTCGAGATCGACCGGCTGCGCGGAGACGCTCGGGGCGATCACCGCGAGCGCGCCGAACCAGTCGCCGGTCAGCGCGGCCGGCGGCGGCAGGCCGCGCCGGGCCGTGGCGGCGCCGACGGCGCGCAGCACCTGGGGTGCGGCGCCAAGGTCGCCGAGCCGGTCGATACGCACCGACCTAGCTTGACAGAAGTGCGGCCGTTCGCACCCCGGCCTACCCGCGGCTGACGTCGCGGGCCGTCGCCAGGGCCGTCAGCTTGTCCGGGTTGCGGGTCACGTAGAAGTTGGTGATCTTGTCGTTCGCGATCTCCAGTGTGATCACCCCTTCGAGCTGGTCGCCGAGGTAGAGCAGCACGGCCGGGGCGCTGTTGCAGGTGACCATGTCGACGCGGAAGCCCTCGATCGCCGTTGCCTTGCGGATCAGGCCGACGATGGCCCGGGCCACCCGCTCGGCGCCCACCACCGGCCGGCGGGCCGCGCTGACCTTGCCGCCGCTGTCCGCCGTCCACGTGGCCTCGGGGGCGAGCAGCGTCATCAGCGTCTGGACGTCACCGCTGGCGGCCGTCTGCAGGAATTGGGCGGTGATCTGCGCGTTGCGTTGCGGGTCGGTCGCGTCGAACCTCTTCCGCCGCGCCCGCACGTGTTCACGCGCCCGGTGGGCCACCTGACGCACCGTCGGCGCCGGCCTGCCCACCGCCTCGGCGATCTCGGCATAGTCGAAGCCGAACACCTCGCGCAGCACGAACACCGCGCGCTCGTCGGGGCTCAGCGTTTCGAGTAAGACCAGCATCGCCATCGAAATCGATTCCGCCAGAACGACATCCGCGGATGGGTCCTGCTCGTCGAGGAGCAGCGGCTCCGGCAGCCACGGGCCCACGTACTCCTCGCGTCGGCGCGCGTCGGCGCGCAGCGCGTTGAGCGCCTGGCGGGTGACCAGCTGGGCCAGGTAGGACTTGGTGTCGCGCACCGTCGACAGGTCGACCGCGGCCCACCGCAGATAGCTGTCCTGCAGCACATCGTCGGCCTCGGTCGCCGAGCCCAGCATCTCGTAGGCGATGGTGAACAGCAGCGGCCGCAGCACGGTGAACCGTGCCGCGTGCTCGCTGCTGTCCTGCGCGTGCGTCATCGGAGGGCGGTCTCCGCCGGCGCCTGCGCGGGCCTCTTGCCGCCCTTGATCCAGAGATACGAGCCGGGCTTGGCGACCTCGCGCCGAATCGCCCATAGCGTGCCCTTGCACACGGCCTCCTTGATGGACGCGGCCGTCCGGCCGCCCACCACCACGTTCACCGGGGTGTCGTCGGTACGCGCCAACTGCACCGTGCCGAAGGAGCGGCCCAGGCTGATGCACTGGCCGGCGAACGCCTGGCTCAGCGGCGCGGGCGCCTCCCCGGCGATGCGGCTGAGCACGGTGTTGGCGGCCTGCGCGCCCAGCGGCCCGGCCGCCTGGCAGCTCATCCGCAGCGGCTGCCCCGAGGGCGCGACCGCATCGCCGGCCGCTGCGACGTGCGGGTCGTCGATGCTGGTCAGCGTCTCGTCGGTGAGCAGCCGGCCCAGCGCGTCGGTGCTCAGGCCGCTGCGCGCCGCCAGGTCGGGCACCGTGAACCCGGCCGTCCAGATGGTCGCCGCGCTGGGCAGCGCGGCGCCGTCGCTGCACACCACCTCGTCCCAGCGCACCTCGGCCACCGCCACGAATTCCAGCACGTTGACACCGAAACCGCGCAGCCGCTTGGCCACCGAGCGACGCCCCCGCTTGCTCAGCGACGGGCCGAGGGTGCCGCCGCAGACCAGGGTCACCCGCCGTCCCTGTTCGGCCAGCTCCGCGGCCGTCTCGATACCGGTCAGGCCGCCGCCGACGACGGTGACGGGCGCGGACAGCGGCAGGTCGGCCAGCGCGTAACGCAATCGCTGCGCGCTCTCCAGGTCGGCCACCGAATGGGCGAAGTCCACCAACCCGGGCACGGTCGACGGCGCCGCCCCCGTGCTGCCGACGGCGTAGATCAGGTAGTCGTAGTCGAGTTCGGCGCCCGAGCCCAGCAGGACCCGCCGCGCGGCGGCGTCGATGCGGTCGACGGTGTCGACGACCAGCTCGATACCGTCGGCCAGCAGCGTCGCGTAGTCCGCGGTCGCGGCGCCGGTGTCGGCGACCAACTGGTGCAAGCGGATTCGCTCCACGAAGACGGGGCGGGGGTTCACCAGGGTGACGTCGACGTCCGGACGCTGCCGTAGGTGATTCGCGGCCAGGGTTCCGGCGTATCCGCCTCCGACCACGACGACATGAGTTTTCTGTGCGGCCACCTCGGTCATTGCTGTCTCCTGTTCTTGCGGGCCTGATGCCCTTGAGACACCGCGGGCTCCTCGAGCGTGACAGGGTCGCCCACATTGTGACCCGTCTCACTGGCGCCGCTTCGCGGGGCGGGGCCGGCCGGGCGGTGCGTGTTACGCTGCGCTACGCCAATTCGTGACCTGCCCCGCGTCGGATACACGCACCAGATAACCCAGGTAGTAGGGGGCCATTTCGAGGTCCATCGGTGTGTGTTGGGAGAAGCAACCGTGAAGACGAGGAAGAGCGCGCTGGTCGCTGCCGTGTGCACGGCCATGGTGCTGAGCGGGTGCGGCGACAAGAGCGATCCCGGGCCGCTGTCGGCGATGGTCAGTCCGGCCATCCCACCGAGCGCTCAAGAGATTCCCAACCCGTTGCGCGGCCAGTACGAAGAAGGCTTGAATCCGCTTTTCCCGCAAGGCAATTCCGCTCAGCAGCGGTACGCCGCCTGGCCGGCGTCGTACGACGCCAGCCTGCGGGTGTCGTGGCGACAGTTGCAGCCCGTCGACCCGCGCACGCTGCCCCCCGACGCTCCCGATGATCGCAAGTTCGACTTCAGCGCGATCGACGACGCGCTGGCGAAGGTCGGCAGCCGCAACATGCGGCTGACCCTCGGCGTGTACGCGTACAAATCCTGTTGCAACGACTCCTATCCGGGCAACACCAATATCGCGATTCCGGACTGGCTGCGCCCGGCGGCCACCAGCTATCCCTCGCCGCCCAACAGTCCGGCCCCGGGTGTCACGCAGGTCGTGCCGAACTGGAACGACCCCGACTACCTGAACAACTTCGGGCAGTTGCTGGCCGCGCTCGGCCGGCGCTACGACGGCGATGAGCGCCTGAGCGTGTTCGAGTTCTCCGGATACGGCGACTTCGGCAAGACCAGCCTCGCCTACCTGCGCGACGCGCTCGGCGCGCCGGGGCCCGGCCCGGACGACAGCCTGCCGAAGTTGGGCTACTACAGCCAGTTTCGCGATCAGAGCATCACCAAGGCGGCCATCGGGCAGTTGGTCGCGGCCAACGTCGGCGCGTTCGGCCACACCCAACTGGTGGTCGCCGCCGAGAATCCGGAAATCACCCGCGAATTGTTCGCCGACGACGTGACGAAAAAACTGTCCGCGCCGGTCGGCATCCGCGCGGATTGCCTTGGCGTGCAGTCGCCCCTGCCGGAATGGGCCGAGTCCAGCGACTCGCACTACGTGCGGTTCAACGACGCGGCCGTCGCCGCGATCAAACAACGGCTCACCTCCGCGCTGGTGATCAGCCAGTGGTGCCGGTTGCCCAACGGAACCGACCCGCGGTCCTACTACGAGAAGGCCCTGCACGACGTCGTCAAGTACCACGTCTCGATGACGTCGAGCGCCAACTTCCCGGACCGGGACGCGACGTCGGCGATGGACCCCAAGCTGTACCTGCTCTGGGCAAAGGCGAACACCTCCGCCGGCTACCGCTACTCGGTGGAGGCCAAGCCGGGGTCGCAGTCGATCCAGGGCAAGGTCGCGTCCATCTCCGTGGTCTGGACCAACTACGGCTCCGCGGCGGCCAGCGAGCGGTGGGCGCCCGGTTACAAGCTGGTCGACTTCTCCGGCGCCGTGGTCCGCACCATCCCGGCGGCGGTCAATCTCAAGACGCTGGTCCACGACGACTCCAGCCAGTCCCGCGAGGAGGCGGTGCCGGAGTCGACGGCCGAGTCGGTGCGCGTCGACGTGACGGGGCTCGCGCCCGGCCACTACACGCTGCGCGCGTCGGTGGAATGGCAGCAGCACAAGCCGGGCGCCGCGCACGTGGTGAACTACGCGCCGATGGCGCTGGCCCGCGACGGGCGCGACGGATCCGGTCTGTACCCGATCGCGACGCTCGACATAGCTAACGACGCCGCGTCGGCCTGACCGGTCTTTCGTGGCGTCCACCAGCGTCGACCGGATCGGGCCGGAAGTTCTTCGTTAGCCCAGTTGGGGCGGGTCGTGCGTGATACGTTCTGCTGACCAAAACGGATCGTTGGCCCGCCCGGTCCAAATACGCCCGACAGACAGCCAAGCGAACCCAAAGGGCCCGCCGATGCGCATCGACGCGCAGTTGACGGGAATTCGCCATCGCGACCGCTCCTGGATGTTTGCCCTTACCGGAGGAGACCGTGCCGCGCAGCCTGGACCTAGTCGTCACCTCCGTTGCCACACAGCTGATGGAGGCAACGGCGACCACGGCCGCCCAGGTGAGCGCCAAGGTACTCGAGCAGCTCGTCGAGCAGTTCGATGTCGACGCCAGCTTCCTGCGCCACCTCGACCCCCACACCGGGACCTCGGCGCTGGTCGCCGAGTGGCCGCCGCGAACGGACGCCGGGGAACCGGATCCGACGGCGTTCGCCCAGCTGGACATCGCCGAGTCGGTGCTGGCGCAGTGCCGGGAGGCGCGCAAACCCGTGGTGGTCCGGCCGGCGCAGTCCAAACGCTATTTCCGGCGCAGGCTGGGCGCCAAGGTGGAGGCCTCGCCCTCGGTGGCCGCCGCGCCGCTGGTGTCGGGTGAGACGACCACCGGTTTGCTCGGCTTCGTCAAGTTCGGCGCCCGCAAGTGGCTGCAAGAGGAGATCAACACGCTCGAGGCCGTCGCCGCGTTGTTCGCGCAGCTGCAGGCGCGCATCGCGGCCGAGGAGAAGCTCCGCTATCTGGCCGAGCACGACGACCTGACTGGCCTCTATAACCGCCGCGCCCTGGTCGCGCACCTGTCCGAGCGGCTCCTGACGGGACGCCCGGGGCCCGTTGCGGTCCTGTACCTCGACCTCGATCGGCTCAAGCCGATCAACGACTACCTCGGCCACACCGCCGGCGACTGGTTCATCCGAGTCTTCGCGCAGCGGATCCGGATCTGCGCGCCGAACAGCACGATCGCCCGGTTGGGCGGCGACGAGTTCGTCGTCGTCCCCGACGAGCCGATGTCGCCGGAGGACGCGGAATCGTTCGCCCAGCGCCTGTCGACCATGCTGTGCGAGCGCCTGGCCATCGGCGGTCACGTGATCAGCCGCACGGTCAGCATCGGGCTGGCGGTGGGCACCCCGGGCCGCGACAACTGCACCGACCTGCTCCGTCGCGCCGACGAGGCGGTGCTGACGGCCAAACGCGCGGGCGGCAACCAGATCGCGATGTCCACCGACGACATGTCCCTCAAACGCGCGTTCCGCAACGACATCGAGCTGCATCTGCAAGGCGACATCGGCAGCGAAGCGCTGTTGCTGCACTACCTTCCGGAGGTCGACCTGTCGACGGGCGCCGTCGTGGGGGCCGAGGCGCTGGTGCGTTGGCGGCACCCGATCTGGGGGCTGCTGTTGCCGGACTCGTTCATCGGGATCGCGGAATCGACCAACCTGGCGGGGGAGTTGGGCCGCTGGGTGATGCGCACCGCGTGCGCCGACTTCAGTCGCTGGCAGGCCAACGGCGTCGGCCGGGGAACCGTCATGCGGATCAATGTGTCGCCCATCCAGCTCATCACCGCCGGGTTCGTGCGCGACGTCGCCAACACCATCGACGAGTTCGGCCTCGAACCCGGCTCGGTGTGCTTGGAGATCACCGAGCGCGCCGTAGTGCACGACATCGACACCACGCGAAAGACGTTGGCGGAGCTCAAGGAGATCGGGGTCCAGCTGGCCATCGACGACTTCGGCACCGGCTATGCGGTGTTGTCGCACCTGAAGTCCCTGCCGGTCGACATGCTCAAGATCGACACGGGGTTCGTGCGCGACCTGGGCAACAACGCCGGTGATCTGGCGATCGTGCGCGCCATCATCGGGCTGGCCGAGGCGTTCGGTCTGGACGTGGTCGCCGAGGGAGTTGAAACACCGGTCGCAGCAACGACTTTGGTGCAACACGGGTGCCGCCGGGCGCAGGGCTTCCTGTTGTCGCGGCCCGTCCCCGGCGATGCGATGGAAGCCCTACTGGCCGCGCGCTGGCTGTCGCTGCCGTTTTTGGCCGACCGCAAGGCGTTGCCGACGGGCACCATCTAGCATCGCAGCGATGGCCCGAACAATCAGAAGACGCGTGGCGGCGATTGTCGCGTGCGCGGCCTTGGTGCTGAGCGGATGCGGCGGCCACAGCGACCCCGATCCGTTGTCCGCGGTGATCAGTCCGGCCAT
Organism: Mycobacterium sp. E3339; assembly: GCF_001666915.1. Lineage (NCBI taxonomy): Bacteria > Bacillati > Actinomycetota > Actinomycetes > Mycobacteriales > Mycobacteriaceae > Mycobacterium > Mycobacterium sp. E3339. The sequence goes on from NZ_LZIZ01000258.1 coordinate 87,998, forward strand.
CCCGCTGAACGTGCAGGAGGTCTCGAATCCCCTGCGCGGTCAGTACGAAGACCTCCTGATGCCGCTTTTCCCGCAAGGCAATTCCGCTCAGCAGCGGTATCCGGCGTGGCCGGCCTCCTACGACGCCAGCTTGCGCGTCTCGTGGCGCCAGCTGCAGCCCGTCGACCCGGGCACGCTGCCCGCCGACGCCCCCGACGACAAGAAGTTCGACTTCAGCGTGATCGACGACGCGCTGGCCAAGGTGGCGAGCCGGAACATGCGGCTCACCCTTCGCGTGTTCGCCTACAGCTCCTGTTGCGACACCACCTACCCGAACAACACGAACATCGCGATTCCGGACTGGATGCGTCCCGCGTCCACCAGCTATACGGGGCCGCAACGATACTGGTGGACGCCCGGGGTGGCCCAGGTGGTGCCGAACTGGAACGATTCGGCCTACCTCAACGCCTTCGGTCAGCTGCTCGCCGCGCTCGGCCGCCGCTACGACCGCGACGAGCGGCTCAGCGTCTTCGAGTTCTCCGGCTACGGGGACTTCAGCGAGAACCACATCGCCTACCTGCGCGACACGCTGGGTGCGCCCGGCCCCCTACCCGAAGAGAGCATCGCAAAGCTGGGTTACTACAGCCAGTTTCGTGACCAGAGCATCACCAAGGCGGCCATCGGCCAGCTCGTCGCGGCGAACGTGAACGCCTTCCCGCACACGCAGTTGGTGACCACCGCGCTGAACCCGGAGATCGTTCGCGAGTTGCTCGCCGACGACGTCACCAAGCGGGTCTCCGCGCCGGTGGGCATCCGCTCGGATTGCCTGGGCGTCTACGCGCCGTTGCCGGTCTGGGCCGAATCCGACGGCTCCTACTACGTGCACACGAAGGATCCGCTCGTCACCCAGCTCAAGGACCGGCTGGCCTCGGCGTTGGTGATCACCGAGTGGTGCCAGCTGCCCGAGGGCACCAGCCCGCGGTCCTACTACGAGAAGGGCCTGCGCGACGTCGTCAAGTATCACGTGTCGATGACCTCGAGTTTCAACTTTCCGGCGGTGGATTCGACCACCCCCATGGACCCGGCGTTGTACCTGCTGTGGGCGCAGGCCAACGTCGCGGCGGGCTATCGATACTCCGCGGAGGCTCGGCAGGGATCGCAATCGGTCCGCGACGGGGTGGCGAGCATATCGGTGGCGTGGACCAATTACGGCTCGGCGGGGGCGATCGAGAATTGGGTGCCCAGCTACCGGTTGGTGGATTTCTCCGGGGCGGTGGTCCGCACGCTGCCGACGGGGGTGGCCTTGAAGAAGCTGGTGGGGTCCGGCGACAACGCCGGAAATCAGCCGGCCCCGGCGTCGTTCACCGAAACGGTGACCGTCGACATGGCGGGGTTGGCGCCGGGGCATTACACGCTGCGCGCTTCCGTGGATTGGCAACAGCACAAGCCCGACGCGTCGCACGTGGTGAACTATCCGCCGATGCGGCTGGCGCGCTACGGGCGTGACGAGACCGGCGGGTATCCGCTGGCGACGCTCGACTTGCCGCGCGATGCGCTGACATCCGGCCCGCCCCAATGATGCTGGCCGCCAGCAAATGCGTCGACCGCGCGGACGACAAGGCTTTGCGATTAGGTCGATGCTGCATGGCCATTGCTGCATAATGTGCACTGGGCTTTGCGCGGCTGGCGCAAAGCAAATCGAATTCGACGCCGGGTGGCGTCGGCCCAGAAAGGTTAGTGGATGGATTTCCGCACCTTTGTCCGGACGCTGCTCACGCATTGGAAACTCGCCCTCGGTGCCTTGCTGGCATGCACGATCGGTGCCGCGGCCGTCACGGCGTTGCAGACCAAGCACTATCAGTCGACGGCCACCATCCTCATTTCGTTCCCCGGTGCCACGGACCTCACCGAGCTGTACAACGGAACGCTGACCGCGCAGGAGCGGTTGTCGTCCTACGCGCAGATCGCCGGCGGACGGACGGTCGCCGAGCGCGCGGTCAACCAGCTCCAGGTCCCAATCAGCCCCGACGTCCTGGTGACGCAGACCCAGGTGAAATACACCGCGAAATCCATGCTTTTCACGATCACCGTGAAGGACACCGACCCGAACCGGTCCGCGGCGCTGGCCGGAGCGATGGCCGATCAGTTCGCCGCGCTGGTGCCCACGCTCGGCGCGACCACGGGCCCCAACAGTCGTCCCGCGCCGGTGACCCCCGGGGTGCGGCCCGACAACGGTGAGCCGAATCCGCCCGCGCCCCAACCATCGGAGACGCCCGGACAACCCGCGGCGAAGCCACTGCCGGTGGCCCGGGCAAGGGTGGTGGAGGCGCCGCGGGTGCCCGATCATCCGGTCACGCCGGTGCCGGTGCGCAACATGGCGATGGGATTCGTCGCCGGGATACTTTTGGCCATCGCGGTGGCGGTGGCCCGTGAGGCCAACGATCGTACGGTGCGCTCGCGGGAGAAGCTCGAACAACTTTCGGGCCTGCCGACTTTGGCCGAGCTGCCCGGCCGGCGCGGCAACACCCCGCGGTTCGGCGTCGACTCCGCCCTCGACGATGCCGTGCGGGGCCTGCGCGCCCGGCTGCTCAGGGCGATGGGGTCCGACGCCCGCCGCGTGTTGGTGGCGGCGCCGTTCGGTGGGGAGGGGACCACCACCACGGCGCTCAACCTGTCGCTGGCGCTGGCCGAGATCGGTGAAGACGTGTTGCTCGTCGAGGGCGACACGCGCCGGCACGTGATCGCCGGATTGCTGCGCGTCGAGTCGGGGGAGGGCCTGGCCAACGCCCTGGCCAATCCCGAAATAGCGGGCGAAGCGGTGAAACCCACGCCGATCGCCAAGCTGTTCATCCTCGCGTCCCGATCCGCGCGCCGCGAGACCCCGCCGTCCAGCGCGTTTCTGCCGGAAGTCATCGACAGGGTGCTGCTGGACCTGTCGTCACGCTTCGACCGCATCGTGGTTGACGGCCCCCCGGTGCTGGCGACCGCCGACAGCGGCCTGCTGGCCGGCGCGGTGTCGGCCACCGTGTTGGTGGTGCGGGCGCGCCGGACCACCGTCGACGAGCTCAATGACGCGCTCACCGCCCTGCGCTCGGCGGGCGCGCACGTTGTCGGCACCGTGTTGACCGACGCCAGGCCGTCCCTGCACATCCGGGCCGCGACCAAGACCTACCGGACGAAGGTCAGCGGGCCAGCGTGATTCCCTACCTGCCCGGTCGCCCCCGCCTGGCAGTAGACGGCGTCCTGCTGACGGTATTCCTGTTCGGCTGCTTCATCTTTGGTGTGCTCTCCGTCCGCCGGACCACCGAGGGGGCGTTGCTGATCGCCGCGACGTTCTGCCTGGTGGTCTACTGGGTGAAGCGCGAGGGGCTGGCGGGGGTGACGCTGTTCTTGGCCTTCGCCGCGCTGCCGGAGGGCTTGCACATCGGCAAAGTCATTGGCCCGCTGGCGATTTACGCGTACCAGGTGGCCGCGGTGCTGGCGATCTGCTACCTGCTGCCGATCGTGAGACCGCGTGCCAAGGAATTCCTGCTGCCCGCGATGTTCGCGCTGACCGTCGTGTACTTCACCGTGGTCGGGCTGCAGATGGGACACGATCCGACGATGGTGCTGCACGAGTCGACGACCCTGATCGAAATGGTCGTCGGGTTCGTGCTGGCGCTGTTGATCGTGTACGGCGGATACCTCAAGTTCTGCATCCGGGTGATGGTCGTGACGCTGTGGTTTTCGGCCGGCATGGCGATCGTCAGCTCGTTGCATGCGATCCGGCTCGCGGGGCGGGCGGAGAGCCTGGAGGGGGCGACGGGCGCCGGTCAGGCCCTGCGGATCGTGCTGTCCACCCAGACCCCGGCCACCGCCGCGTTGACCGCCCTGGTCGCCGCGTCGATCATCGGCCGGGTCAGGCCCGCAATGTATTTCGCCTTCGGACCGCCCGCGCTGATCATTTCGCTGCTGGCGTTCTCCCGGAACACGCTGATCGCCGTCGCGGTGGGCGCGGCCGTCGCCTTCCTGACCACCTTCGGCTGGCCGGCCCTGCGCCGCTCGGCCATGGTCGCCGCCGTCAGCGCGGGTGTGTTCGCGCTGACCGTGCCGGGATCGCTGTTCCTGCTTCAGCATTCGGAGGCGGGGTCCTGGCTCAGCGATCAGTTCACGGCGTTCAATCAGCGGGTGCTGGGCGGTGTTTCGGCGAGTGCGCTCGCCACCGACGAATCGACGCTGGACCGGTTGCGCGAAGTCGCCCGCCTCAACGCCGCGATCGCGCAGGCCCCGGTGTTCGGCCATGGCCTGGGTTACGCCTACCAACTGCCCTCCGGGAACGATCCGAAGGCCTTCGCCTGGACTTTGGGGCCCACCTACTCGCACCTCTTCTACCAATGGTGGCTGGCCAAGGCCGGCGCCGTGGGCATGGCGGCGTTCGCGTGGTTCGCGTTGACGCCGGTGGTCAGGGCGGTGCGCTGCGCGACCGTTCCGGCGAAGATCAGCGCGGCGGTGTGCGCCGGTCTGCTGGCGATATCCGCCGTCTGGCCGCTGCCCGAAATGCCCATGGACGCACTGGCATTGGGCCTGGCGCTCGGGACGGCCACGGGATTCGCCGGGCTGCCCCGCAGGAACCGGGAAGCGGACGGCGCCGGCACCGACGGCGCGCCGGCGCTGGCCGGCGCCGGACGGCAATGATCGCGGTCACGCACGTCGGTCCCGACATGTACAGCTTCGGCGGGACGCAGTCGGTTATCCGGGTCATCCGCGACAACGGCATCGGCGCCGATGAGATCCGCGTGCTGTCGACCTGGAACGGGCGCCATCACGCCAGGAACCTGGTGCTCACCGCCCGCGCGGGCGCCGCGCTGGCGCGGTCACCGCGCGCCAGCATCGTGCACTTCCACATGTCGAACGGGGGCGCCTGGCTACGTGAGGGGCCGCTGATTCGACTCGCGAGAGCCCGGGGATTCCGGGTCATCGTCACCATCCACGGCTCCGACTTCCCCCAGTTCTCCCGGTCGCGTCCCCGCTTCGTGGGCAGCACGCTGAGCAAGGCGGACCATGTCATCGTCTTGTCGGAGGAGGCGCGCGCGGCGGTGAAATGGATTGCGCCCACGGTGAAGGTGTCGGTCGTGGCCAACCCGATCGTCATCGATTGGGACGCACCGGGGGCCGGCTCGACCCCGCCGGTGGTGCTTTTCGCGGGCACCATCGGCCGCCGCAAGGGCGTCGACACGCTGGTCGCGGCGTGGCGGCTGCTGCTGGCCGACGGCATCGAAGGGTGTTGCCGCATAGTGGGTCTGGTCGACGACTACACGCCGCCGCCCACCGAGCGGCTGACGGTGGAGCCCCCGGTGCATCCGGACGACGTCCGCGATCTGCTCCGCTCGGTGCGGGTGGTGACGCTCCCGTCGTTCGCCGAGGGAATGCCGATGATCCTGACCGAGGCGCTGGCCGGCGCGCGACCCTTCGTGGCGACCCCGGTCGGCGGCACAGCCGAAATCGCCTCCGACCCCGGCATGCTCGTCCCCGTCGGTGATGCGCCCGCCCTGGCGGCGGCGATCGGCCGGTACCTGCGCGACCCGGAACTGGCCGAGCGGGACGGCCGGCGGGGTCAGGAACACATCGCGGCCACCCGGAGCCCGGAAATCATCGACGCGCAGCTTCGCCGGATCTATGAGGGCTGCGGTGTTGGGGCAGGTTGAGCTCGAGGGGCCGCGGCTGAGGGTGAGCGCGGTCGGCTTCGGATGCGGTGGCCTGATGCAGGCGCCGTCCCGCCGCGAACGGATGGCCGTTTTGGGCGCGGCCGTGGACAACGGCATGACGCACTTCGACACCGCACGGATGTATGGCCTGGGCAGGGCGGAGGCGGAGCTGGGGGCGTTCCTGCGCACCGTTCCGCGTGACTCGGTAACCGTGGCAACGAAATTCGGCATCGATGTCGGCGGCATGGCGCGGCGGCTCGGTCGGTTCCAGGCCCCGGCGCGGGCACTGCTGCGCAAGGCGCCGGCCCTGCGGGGCGCGGTCAAGCGCCGGCAGGCGACACCGGAGAGTGCCCGGACCTACGACGCGGGAATCGCCGCCCGTAGCCTCGACGAGAGCCTCGCCGCCCTCGGTGTCGATCACGTCGACATCCTGTTCGTGCACGGCCCCCGCCCCGGCGACACCGTCGCCGGCGACGAACTTCGCCAATTCTTCGAAAGGGCCCGTGGGCAGGGCAAGATTCGCGCCTGGGGTGTCTCCCAGGACGAGGGGCTCGAGGTGGATTTCGCCGAGGCATTCACGCCGGGGGGCGTGAGCCAGGTGCGCGCCGATCTGCTCCGTCCGCCGCCGCGGCCGGCGGATCTCGCGTTCGGCGTGCTGCAGCGGGCTTACGCGACGCTGAGCGAAGCCTTGCGGTCGGACGCGGACCTGGCGGGACGGTGGCGCGAGGCCCTTCAACTGGATCCGCTCGCCCCCGGGGCTTTGCCCAAGCTGATCCTCGGGTCGTCGGCGACCGCAATAGGTTGCCGGGCAATCCTTTACAGCACGACCGACCCGCGACGCATCGCCGAGGCGGCCCGCGCCGTCGCGGCGCCGCCGGACGCCGAAACGGTGGCGCGCTTCCTCGAGCTGGCGGCCCAGCTGCGCGGGGGTGCCGCCGCGTGATCCGGGGCCCGCGGGAGTTCGCCCCCGGCACGACGATCCAGACCGACGTGGTGGTCGTCGGGGCCGGCGGGATCGGCATCGCGACGGCGCTGGAACTCGCGCGATCCGGCATCCAGGTGGCGCTGATCGAAAGCGGCCTGCAGCGCAATGACAAAGCGGCACAGGAGTTGTCGGCGCTGGGTTCGGGGCAGGACGACGACCTACATGCGCGCAGTGAGCTGATGATCCGCCGACAGGTGGGCGGGACGACGGCGCTCTGGGGCGGCCGCTGCGTCAAGTTCGACCCCATCGATTTCGAGGACCGCCCGCTCACCGCGCAGGCGCCCTGGCCGATCGGCTTCGAGGACATCGAACCGTACCTGCAGAGCGCCTGCGACTGGGCGGCGTGCGGGCGGGCGGCATTCAACGCGCGAGACATCCCGGAGCTCGCGCACCGCGACATGGTCGCCGGACTCCCCGACGGCGACGTGCGCACCACCGATCTCGAGCGCTGGGCGCTGCCAACGCGTTTCGGGAGCGAGTACCGGACCGCGCTGCGCGACGCCCCCACTCTCACCGTGTGGACCGGCCTCACCTGCACCGAGATCGTGACGACGCCGGCCGGCGACGCCGTCGACCATCTGGTGATCAAGGCGCTCGACGGCCGCCAGGGACGGGTGGTCGCCACCGACTACGTCATCGCGACCGGCGGATTGGAGGCGACCCGCCTGCTCCTGGCGTCGGACCGCCACCATCCGGCCGGGCTGGGGAATGCGGGCGGTCACCTCGGGCGCTGGTACATGTCCCACGTCGAGGGCCGGGTCGCGCGCGTGCAGTTCACCACCGATCAGGTCATCTATGCCTACGAGCGGGACGGCGACGGGGTGTATGTCCGCCGGCGCTTCACCCTCGATCCGCGCCTGCAGCGCGCCGCCGGGATGCCGAATGCCGCTGTGTGGCTGGTGAATCCGCCGATCAGCGACCCCGGCCACGGCAGCGGGATCCTGTCCGGCGTCTACCTCACGCTGATCTCCCCGGTCGGCCGGTTCCTGCTCGCCGAGGCCATCCGCGCCAAGCACACCGAGACCGACGGTCCGCCCCGCATCCTGGCCCACCTGCGCAACATCGTGCGAGACCTGTTTCCCTCCATCCGGTTCGCGCTGACGTTCTCCTATGCACGGTTCCTCCGCAGGGGCCGCAAGGCGCCCGGCTTCTTCGTCAAGAGCGCCGACAATCGGTACCTGCTGCACTACCACGGCGAGCATCTCCCGCATTGGGAGAGCCGGGTCGAGCTCACCGACGACCGCGACGCCCTGGGGATGCGCAGGCTCCGTACCCACATCCACTTCTCCGAGGCCGACTTCGAGAGCGTCCGCGCGGCCATCACCGCGGTCGACGAACACCTCCGCCGCCATGGCGCGGGGCGCGTGGAGTGGCTGACCGACGACGTCGAGGGCTCGGTCCGCGAGTTTCTCGGCGGGCATGCCGGCTACCACCAGGCTGGGACCACGCGGATGTCGCACACCGCTGCGGGCGGCGTCGTCGACCCCAACCTGCAGGTCCACGGCGTGCGCGGGTTGTATGTCGCGAGCACGTCGGTGCTGCCCACGTCGAGTCAGGCCAACCCGACCCTGGTGGGCATCGCGCTGGGTGTGCGGCTCGCCGAGCACCTCGCCAAATCCCGAACCGATTGCCGGCCTTCGGATTCGGAGACAGCCTGAACCACGTCAGCGCCGGCCGGCCAGCACCTCGGCGATAACTTCGGAGAAGCGCCGCGCGACGATGTCGACGTCGCAATGCCGCGCGTAGTGGCGCGCCGCCTCGGCGCCGCGCTGCACCGCGACGGACGGGTCGGCCAACAGGTCGAAGGCGGCGGCCAGCCCCGCGACGTCGTCGACGCCGACCGGGGGGCACCCCGGCGGTTGGTACTCGGGTAGACCACCGGCGGTGGACACGATCGGCATCACCCCCAGCTGCATGGAGAGCACCTGCACGCCGCTTTGTGACGCGCGCCGGTAATGGGAGACCGAACCCTTCGCCGCGGCCAGTGTCGGGATGACGTCGGCGTAGCGGTAACTGCCGTTGCGCCAGCGGGTGTGCTTGGGCAGGGCGCCGGCGTCCAGGTCCCCGCCACCGATCAGCACCAGGTTGTCCCCGCGCCAGCCGCCGCCGACGATGTGGCGCTGCCACGCCTCGAGCACCACGTCGACGTTCTTGTACGGGTTGAGCCGGCCGAACATGACGAAGTCGCGTCGGCCCTCGGGCCCCACGAACGGTGGAACCCGGTGCGGGTCAATGTCACTGGCGAGCGGCACGACATGCACGGGGGTACCGGCGACGTCACGGCGCCCGGCGACGGCGGTGGCGACGTAGTTGCTGTAGGTGATGGTGGCCGCGGAGCGGGCGCCCCACCGGTCGAACACCGCGCGTTCGTAGGAGGGAACCTGCTCACCGGGGTCGTGCGGGCGGTCGTCGTGCACCACCTGGATGCGGGGAACCCGTCCGGCCAGCGCGATCCAGCGCGGATCGCGGACGATCTCGGCGATCACCACGTCGGGCCGAAACTGCCGCACCCGGCGCCACGCCTTGGCGGTCGGCAGCCACGTCGCGGCGGTCTTGAACCGCGGATCGAGCACCAGCTCGTAGTCGCGGGCGGCATCCGACTCCGGGTGCCGGTCGGAGGTGACCAGTAAGACGTCGGCCCCGCGCCGCAGCAGCCCCTCGGCCTGCACGCGCACCGCCGGCCGCGTCCATGGCGAAAGCCAAAGCACCCGAGGCGATTTCATGGCGATTTCATGGCCCCTCGGCCCGCAGGAAGACATCGGCGTCGGTCCACATGCGGGTTTCCAGCGCGCGTCGCGGAAACCCCTCGAGCAGGCCGGTGATGCGCGGGGAGGCGAGCAGCCGCCACGCCACGGGATTGATCTTGGCCCGCGTCCAGATGTGCAGACC